>CAYYAT010000085.1:0-7029 GCA_964469595.1 uncultured Thermomonas sp. | reverse complement strand
CTGGTGCCACCGGCCTTCTCCAGCGCGCCCTACGTGGCGATGGCCAGGGCCGCCGGCCGCGACGTGCGCTACTGGCAGGTGCGCAACGCCCAGCATTTCGATGCCTTCCTCGGCCTGCCGCACATGGCCGCGGCCTACCTGCCCCTGCTGCCGTACGTGTACACGGCGCTGGATCGGGTGGATGCCTACCTCGACGGCAAGGCCGCGCTGCCGGAGGATGCGGTGATCGCCACCGTGCCGCGCATGGGCGCGCCGCTGGCACCGGCGAACCTGGCGATGCCGCACTGAGGTTGCGGGCGTCGCGCCCGCTTGGCACGCTGGCGGACCTGCCGCCGGAGCCGCCGATGAAACAGCGCCATTTCTCGATGCTGCGGGACTTCCATCTCGCCGACTGGTTCACCCTGGCCAACGCGTTCTGCGGCACCGGCGCGATCTTCGCGGCGATGCGCTTCCTGCAGGAGGGCGGGGTGCGCGACCTGCTGGTGGGCATGGCGCTCATCCCGCTGGCGTTCGTCTTCGACGCGCTGGACGGCCGCATCGCCCGCTGGCGCAAGGTCGCCAGCACCCTGGGGCGCGAGCTCGACTCGCTGGCCGACGTGATCAGTTTCGGCGTCGCCCCGGCGGCACTGGGCTATGCCTGCGGCCTGCAGGGCGGCTGGGATTGGGGGGTGCTGAGCTATTTCGTCGGCTGCGGCGTCAGCCGGCTGGCGCGCTACAACGTCACCGCCGAACAGCTGGCCGGCGCCGAGGGCAAGGTCCGCTATTTCGAGGGCACGCCGATCCCCACCAGCGTGGTCATCGTCGGCCTCTTGGCGGCGGCGGCCTGGACCGGGGCGATCGGCCCGTCGCTGTGGCTGGGCGTGGTCCATCTCGGGCCCTGGCAGCTGCACCCGCTGGTGCTGATGTATGCGCTGTCGGGCTCGCTGATGATCAGCAAGACGCTGCGCATCCCCAAGCCCTGACCGAGGATGCAATAGCGGCGTCATCGCCGCGTTGCTAGCATCGGATGCATCTCGCGGAGGACACATGACGGACGCATCCAACGATTTCGGGGCGCTGGCGCGCCAGTACTGGGCGCTGTGGGGCGATGCGCTGCGCGGTGCGCCGGCAGCGGGCGGCCCGGCGGCGGCCGGCCTGCAGGACGCGCTGGGGGCATGGCGCGCCCAGCTTGGCGGCGGCGATGCCTTCAACGGCGCGTTCGACCATCTGCAGCGGCAGGCCGGTGCCTGGCTGGCGCAGATGCAGCAGGTGGCGGCGCAGTTCGCCGGACATCCGCATTCGGCGTCGGAGGTGGTGCGTGCCTGGCGCGGAGCGATTGGTCCCAATCCGTTCGCCGGCATGGTCCAGGCCATGCAGGGCCCGGGGCTGGGGAACATCACGCAGTGGGGCGAGGCGGCCGCACCGTGGCTGCACGGCCTGCGTGCACAGGCGGAAAGCATGCTCGGGCTGCCGGCGTTCGGGCTGACCCGTGAGCATCAGGAGCGCTGGCAGGCGCTGGGGCGCGCGCAGCTGCGCCTGCAGGGCGCGCAGGATGGCTGGAACGCGCTGCTGGCCAAGGCCTCGCAGGAGGCGTTCAGGCGCTTCGAGGCGAAGTTGGCCGAGCACGAGGCGCCGGGTCGCCAGCTCACCAGCGTGCGCGCGCTGTTCGACCTGTGGGTGGATGCCGCCGAGGAGGCCTGGACCGAGGTCGCGCTGTCGCCGGAATACCGCCGCGTGCTGGGCGAACTGGTCAACGCGCAGATGCAAACGCGCGCCGCGGCGCAGGCGATCGGCGAGCAGATGGCGAGCGCGCTGGGCCTGCCCGGACGGATGGAACTGGACAGCGCGCACCGCAAGATCGCGGAGCTCGAACGCGCGCTGCGGCAGATGCAGCGCGCACCGGCCGCCGCCCCGCCCGCGGATGCGGGGATGCGGGCAGGGCGCGTCCCGCCGCGACCGCGCCCGACACCGGCCGCGCAGCCGGCGGGAGCTGCGAACAGGGCGGCCGGCAAGGCCGTGAAGACCGCCAGTGCGGGGGCTGCCAAGGCGGCAAAGGCCGCATCGGCCAAGGCCGCCGCGCGCGCGACCAGGCCGGCCGCGAAGTCTGCTGTAAAGCCCGTAGTAGCCAAGGCTGCCACCAAGGCTGCGACCAAGACCACCGCCAGGAAGCGCTGATATGTACGGCCCGCTCGCCATCACCCCGGAAACGCTGGCCGAAGAGGCCGGCAAGCTGCAGCAGAAGCTCGTGGCTGGCTTGCGCACCCTGCGCGAGCTGGATGCGGTGCGCGTCGGCGCGACTCCGCGCGAGGAGGTCTGGCGGGACGGCAAGGTGGTGCTATACCGCTTCCGCGGCGAGCGCGCGCCGACGGCGAAGACCCCGCTGCTGATCGCCTACGCGCTGGTCAACCGCCCGTACATGGTGGACCTGCAGGACGACCGCTCGCTGGTGAAAGGACTGCTGGCCCGCGGCGAGGACGTGTACGTGATCGATTGGGGCTACCCCGACCGCTCCGACCGTTTCCTGACCCTTCAGGACTACATCGAACGCTTCCTCGGCGGCGCGGTCGAGCACCTGTGCGATGCGCACGGCCTGCCGGCGATCAACCTGCTCGGCATCTGCCAGGGCGGCGCGTTCTCGCTGTGCTACGCGGCCCTGCACCCGCAGCGGGTGAAGAACCTCGTCACCATGGTGACGCCGGTGGACTTCCACACCCCGGACAACATGCTGTCGAACTGGAACCGCGAGATCGACGTGGACCTGCTGGTGGACACGCTCGGCAACGTGCCGGCCGACATGATGAACTTCACCTACCTGATGCTGAAGCCGTGGCGGCTGTTCGCGCAGAAGTACGTGGGCATGGCCGACATCCTCGACGACCGCAAGGCGATGCAGGATTTCCTGCGCATGGAGCAGTGGATCTTCGATTCGCCCGACCAGGCCGGCGAGGCGTTCCGCGAGTTCAGCAAGCAGTTTTTCCAGGAGAACCGCTTCGTCACCGGCGGCGCCAAGGTGGGCGGACGCGAGGTGCACCTGGGGCTGGTGGAGATGCCGGTCCTCAACATCTACGCGGAGCAGGACCACCTGGTGCCGCCGGATGCCTCGCGCGCGCTGCGCACGCTGTGCGGCAGCCGCGACTACACCGAGTATTCCTTCCGCGGCGGCCACATTGGCATCTACGTCTCCGGGCGCGCGCAGAAGGACGTGCCGCAGGCCATCCACGACTGGCTGGCGCAGCGGTCGCGCTGAGCATGCGCGCGCCGCCGCGCTGGGGGCTGCGCCTCGCGCAGGGCCTCGGCATCGCGTGGGCCTTGCCGGTGACGGCGCTCGGCCTGGTGGCAGGGCTGGTGGCAATGGCCGCTGGCGCGCGGATGCGTTTCAGCCCGCGCGACCTGGCCTGCGTGTTCCAGCGGGTGCCGTGGGGTCCGGGCGGCGCGCTGACCCTGGGCAACGTGATCCTGGATACCGGCGACGATCTGGAGCGGCCGTGTCGCACCTATGCGCACGCAGCCGGGATCGGCCACGATCCGCCGGTCCTGCTGGCCGACCACGAGCGCGCGCACGTCTTCCAGTACATGGCATTGGGCGCGCTGCTGCCGCCGCTGTACCTGCTGCACGGCGGGGTGTCCGCGCGCAACCGATTCGAGCGTGCGGCCGACCGTTATGCGCTGACCGGGCGCGGCTGGTGGCCGTGGGCACGCGACTGAATGCGGCTCGCCGACACGTCGCGGCGCGGGTGCGTTTATCGTTTTGCTAACGTCGCCGGTCCTATGGTGTTCTGCACCGGAGAAAAACTGTCCGGCGTGCAAGGCGCCTCGCAGAATCGCTCCGGCCACGACCCGGTCCCCTCCAGGCGCAACGCCCGCGAGACCGGGTCTTTTTGTTGGCAGGCGTGGCGCCTGCGCTGGTTCGTTGCGGGATTGATGCGGGCAGCCGTCATCCGCGGAGTTCGATCGGGCCTTGCGGGCGTCCCTGCTGGTCCACCACCACCCGCACGCGCCGACGGCCATGGTAGAAGCTGGCCCGATACAGGCCCGCATCTTCGCCGGTGCCGCGTTCGCACAACTGGCTGATGCGGCGCTGCCGCAGCAGGCGCAGGAACGCTTCCGGCGCCAGGCCGAACGCGCTGGCGATCGGGGCGGCGTCGATCTCGATTTCGCGCGCACTTTGCAGCGCGATGGGAATGGCATCACGCATGCTTCAAACCAGGCCGCGGTGGCGGATGGGCAGGCGTGGGCATTGTCTCCAGCCGATCCGGCGCCCGCCATGACCGGGATCAACCGCGTGCGCGGGCACCGCGCGTCCCGCCCTGCGCCCGCCATGCAAAAGGGGCCCGCAGGCCCCTTCGCACGGTGCGCTGGCGCGGACCGCGGTCAGTTCACGTTCGACAGGTCGCGCAACTGGGTAGGCACGCTGTGGAAATAGGCGGCGAGGTCCGCGATCTGCTGGTCGCTCAGGCCCTTGGCCTGGGCCGCCATCACGTCGGCGTTGCCGCCGGCGCGGGTGCCGCCGCGGTAGGCCTGCAGGGCGTGCGCGATGTAGTCGGCGTACTGGCCGCCGATCTTCGGATAGATGTCGCCGATCGGGGCATTGCCTTCGGCGCCGTGGCAGGACGTGCAGGGTGCGATGCCGTTGCCGCCGTTGGTGGCCAGCTCCTGGCCGGCGCGGATGTCGCCCTTGGGCAGGCCGGCGGACGAGGAGGCAGCGTGGGCGGTTTCGGCGGCGGCCTCGGCATCGGGCTTGCCGGCGCTGCAGGCGGACAGGGCGAGCGCGCAGGCCAGGGCCAGCAGGGTCATGGAGGTCTTGGTCATGGCGCGGCTCACTTCAGGCTGGACAGGTAGGCGGCGATATCGGCGATGTCCTGCTCGGAAAAGCTCTGCGCCTGTGCCTGCATGGTGGGATGCTTGCGATTGCCGTTGCGGTATTCGTTCAGCGCATTGAGCAGGTAGGTTTCCGACTGCCCGCCGATCATCGGCACGTGGTAGCTCGGATATGCGTTCTTGTAGCCGGTCAGGCCGTGGCAGCCGCGGCAGGTGTAGGTCAGGCCCTTGCCGCGGGCGGCATCGCCCTTGACGGCGGCCGGCGCGGCGGTTGCCGGTGCCGCGGCGGCGGGCGCGGGGTCCTGGGCGGTGGCGGAGAAGGCCGCCAGGAGCAGGGCAAGGCTTGCGGCAATCGACAGCGGTCGCATCATCGGGCGGTTCCCGTGGTGATTTCGAAAGGAGTGCGTTGGCAGGCGAAGCCGCCGCGTCAGGCAGCTTCCGTTCAGGGAGTATAGCGGCGATTTTCCGTCCCAACACCGGCGCGCCATCCATGCGGCGCGGGCCTGCGTAAAGGCTGGTTGCTGCCACCGTTCCCGCCGTCCCGTCCTCCAACCCGCTCACTGCGCCCGCGCCGGCCCTGCCACCCATGACCTTCGGCGCATGGCAGGCGCGGTTGGCTAGGTGACATACTTGACTACAACACCAGACACTGGCGACCTCCCCATGCATCACACCCCCACGGCCACCGTCTTCCGCCCTGGCCGCACCCCCGCGCTGGCCCGCACCGGCCTGCTCCTGATCGTCCTCGGCCTGTCCGCCTGCAAACCCTCCGCGGGGCCCGGCGGCAAGCCGGACGCCAAGCAGGACAAGGGCCCGGAGGCGGTGCCGGTGGAAGTGGCCCGCGCCGAGCGGCGCTCGATCTCGGCCAGCTACAACGGTACCGCGCCGCTGGAGGCGCGCGCCCAGGCACAGGTGGTGGCCAAGACTTCCGGGATCGCGCTGAAGGTGTTGGCCGATGTCGGCCAACACGTGGCGGCCGGGCAGACCCTGGTGGTGATCGACCGCGACCGCGCGCTCCTGCAGGAGGCCCAAGCCGAGGCGCAGGTCCGCAAGCTGGAGGCGAACTACAACCGCGCCACCCAGCTGGCGGCGCAGAAGATGGTGAGCGCCAACGACGTGGACCAGCTGCGGTTCGACCTCGACAACGCTCGCGCCACCCTGCGCATGGCCAAGCTGGAACTGGCCTACGGCAACGTGGCCGCGCCCATTTCCGGAGTGGTGGCCAGCCGCGACATCAAGCCCGGCAACTTCGTGCAGATCAACACCCCGATCTTCACCATCGTGGACACCTCGCGGCTGGAGGCCACCCTCAACGCGCCGGAGCGCGAGATCGAGAAGCTCAAGCCCGGGCAGGCGGTGGAGCTGACGGTGGACCCGCTGCCGGGCCGCACTTTCAACGGCCGGGTGGACCGGGTGGCGCCGGTGGTGGATGCCGGCAGCGGCACCTTCCGGGTGGTGTGCGCCTTCAATGCCGACGGCGGCCTGCAGCCGGGCATGTTCGGGCGCATCCGCATCAACTACGACCAGCGCGCGGATGCGCTGGTGATCCCGCGCACCGCCCTGCTGGAGGATGGCGGCGACCCGGCGGTGTTCGTGGTGCGCAATGGCAAGGCCGCGCGCGCCACCCTCAAGCTGGGCTATGACGACGGCCCGTGGGTGGAGGTGCGCGACGGCCTGAAGCAGGGCGAGCCGGTGGTGGTCGCCGGCAAGGCCGCGCTGCGCGATGGCAGCGCGGTGAAGGTGCTGGAGGGGAGCGCATCCCCGGCGCAGGCGGCCCGATGAGCGCGCCGTCGCCGCACGACCCGCTGGGCGCGCCCGCCGGCCGCTTCAGCCTGGCCGAGTTCTCCACCCGCCGGCGCGTCACCATCGCGATGATGACGGTGACCCTGGTGCTGTTCGGCCTGATCGCGCTGGGCAGCCTGAAGGTGAACCTGCTGCCGGACCTCAGCTATCCCACCCTGACCGTGCGCACCGATTACCCCGGCGCGGCGCCGGCCGAGGTCGAGACCCTGATCTCGCAGCCGGCGGAAGAGGCGCTGGGCGTGGTCAAGGGCCTGCGCAAGCTGAAGTCGGTCTCGCGCACCGGCCAGTCCGACGTGGTGCTGGAGTTCGCCTGGGGCACCGACATGGACCAGGCCAGCCTGGACGTGCGCGACAAGATGGAGTCGCTGCAGTTCCCGCTGGAGGCCAAGGCCCCGGTGCTGCTGCGCTTCAATCCGTCCACCCAGCCGA
>CAYYAT010000084.1:0-7049 GCA_964469595.1 uncultured Thermomonas sp. | reverse complement strand
G
Organism: uncultured Thermomonas sp.; assembly: GCA_964469595.1. Classification (GTDB taxonomy): domain Bacteria; phylum Pseudomonadota; class Gammaproteobacteria; order Xanthomonadales; family Xanthomonadaceae; genus Thermomonas. The sequence continues at coordinate 7,048 of CAYYAT010000084.1, read as the reverse complement.
CCCGCGAAGGTGATCCCGGCGGGGTTGATGAGGAACACGCGGCCGTTGGCGGTGAGGCTGCCGGCGATGGTCGAGAGGCCCGGCCCGGCGCCATAGCCAATCACCCGGTTCAGGGTCACGCTATTGGCGCCAAGCTGATGGTCGAACACCACCCCGTAGCCGGGATCGATGTTGAAGCTGCCCCAGTCGATGATCGCGCCCTGGCTGGTCTGGGTGATCGTCATCTGGCTGCCGGCCTGATTGATGGTGGCCGAGCCCGACGTGACGCTACCGGCATCCGGCAGGCTCTGCGCCAGCACCGCCGGCGCTACCGGCATCGCCAGCGCGCCGACCAGCGCCACCGCCAGGCGCCTGCGGCGCAGGGTCATCAGCTGCTTGCGGGTCGTCACGTGCATGCGCATGGCCATCGTCTTCTCCCAGAACCTTCCCAACGCTTTCGGAACACCTTCGCGACGGCGCCGGCCGGACAGCGCCGCGGGCGACGCCTTCGGCACCTCGGCTTCAAAACGCCTTCTGGATCGTCCAGAACACCCGTGGTTTTCGGTCGCCGCCATCGGTAAGCCCCGGCCCGGTCCCGCGCCAGGCCACGCTGAGGTTGACGGTGACGTTTCCGGGCTTGCTCCAGTTCAGTCCGAGTCCGTAGCCGCGCAGGCTGCGCGAAAGATCCGGATCGAACGGCCGCGACCGATGGAACTGGTCGCCATGCGCAGCGTCATAGAACGCGAACAGCGTGGCCTGCGCGTTCAGTGGATGCCGCAGCTCGGCGGTCGCAATCCAGCCATCGTCCACCAGCACCTCGCCGATGGCATAGGCGCGCACCGCCTTGGGACCGCCCAGGGACAGCTTTTCGTAGGCGTCCAGGTTCTTGCTGGCACGCTGCAGTCCGGCGCCCAGAAACAGGCTCAGCTTCGGCGCCAGGTATTGCAGCCGCGCCGCCTGCAGGGTGAGCTTGGTGAACCCGCCCTGGGTGCCGTAGCCGAACGGCGGCTGGTCGAAAAAGCGGCTGAAGGCATCACGGATGTCCAGCCGCCCGCGGTATAGCTGGGCATTGAGGCTGGTATAGCCACCGCCGCCCCAGCGATCGCGACGCTCGAATGCCAGCCCCAGGCCAACGCCGTGGATGCGCTTGCGGGTGGTGAAGCCAACGGCCTCGAAGCGGTCGGTCAGGCGCTTGTCATCCACCACGCCGCGCAGAAAAAGATTGGTGGTGCGCTGCCGGATCAGGGGGTAGCTGAACGACAGATCCGCCACGTTGCCGACACCGGTGGGCTTGAGCGGGGCAAACGGCCCGCCCAGCTCGTACTGCACCCGCGCCAGGCCACCGCCGAGGCGCAGGCCGGAATACCCCACCGGCGACTCGTAGGAGATCCGCCCGAACGCGGTATGCATGCCCTGCGCTGCCATCACCCGCAGGTCCAGGTTGTCGCCGCGCTCGAACGGGCTGGCCCAGCGCAGGCTGCCGGTCAGGCGCACGCGCCCGGAATCGCGGGTGCCGTAATCGTCTAGCTCCAGGCCATATTTCAGGCGGGCCTGCGCGCCCACGCGCACGCTCAGGTCATTGTTGCCCGACGCGCCGCCGAAGCTGACCGCCGACTGCGGACGGATGCCCGGCAGGTCGGACAGCAGCAGCATCGCGCGCTCATAGTCGTGATTGTTGAGCGGTTTTCCCGGCTCCAGGATCGCCAGGGTGCGCGCCACCCGCTCGCGGGTGATCGGCGCATCCGGCGCCAGTTCGATGTCCACCGCACCCAGCCGGCCTTCGACCACGCTCAGGCGCACCCGCCCGTCCACTACCTCCTGCACCGGGACGAACACCTGCGCGAGCGCGAAGCCATGCCGGCGATACACCGCCGCCGCGCGCGCAGCCAGCTGCTCGAGATCGGCCAGCGTCACCGATTTTCCGATCCACCCGGCCACCGCGGACTGCAGCTCCGCCTCCGGAACCCCGCTGACGCCACTGAACTCGACCGCGCGCAGCACGAAGCTGGCCTGCGCCGCCGCGGCGACCGGAGGTTCGGGCAAGGACTGCGCCTGCTGCGGATCGGCTGCGGCGGGCGCGGTGGCAGGGGTCGCGGCGGAGCCGTCACCGGCCGGCGTGCCCAGCAACGCGTCGCCCGCCCTGGCCTGCGCCGCGGCCATGCCAGTCAACGCCACCGCCACTGCCAGCAGATTCCGGTTGATGCTCGGCATCGTCATCCTCCTCGCGGCAGGCCGCGTCGCGGTCCATGCCCTCACGGCGCCACCTGCAGGCGCCAGTTGCCGATCAGGTTGAACGGCGCCCAGTAATACGGGTGCGCGGTCTCGGGATTGGCCAGCACCGTGCGCTGGGCGTCGCGCATCGCGTCCTGCACCGGCTCGCCCTTGGCGAGATCGGCGTAAAGGGTGGTCATCAGCTGCTCGGTGGCGGCATCCGACACCGGCCACAGCGAGGCCAGCAGGGTCGAAGTGCCGGCCGACAGGAACGAGCGGGTGAATCCCAGCACTTCATCGCCGTTCTCCACGCGCCCCAGCCCGGATTCGCAGGCCGACAGCGCCACCATCGCCACCCCGCCCAGTTTCATGCCCATCACGTCCTTCGCCTCCAGGTAGTTGGGCTGGCCGTTCTCATCCGCCAGCAGCACCTTGGAATGCAGGGGATCGAGGGTGTCTGCCATCGCGTGCGCGGCCACGTGCACCAGCGGCGAAGCCGGAGCATCCTTCACGAAGTTGTCCTTGTTCGCCTGCTCGCGGAAATACAGCCGCGCCCCGGGGAACTGGCGGGCCAGCGCCTGCACCTCGCGCTCGGCGCCGGGCAGCGGGTCGGCCACCTCCGGATTGATCGCGGGATTGCCGAATGCCAGCAGGCGCGCCGGGGCGGTGGGGGTGCGCTGGGCAAGCCGCGCGGCGATGCTGATCGAGGGCGCGATCGAGATCGGGTTGCGCTCGATCAGGTACTGCCCGTCCAGCCGCAGCGCCTGGAACGGCAGGTAGTGCAGCGGCCCGTGGGGGACGATCACCAGCCGCTTGCCGGCCGGCAGCTGCAGCGGCGCCAGCAGCAGCTGGCCGATCTTGTCGCTGACCGCGGGCGCATTCGGGCTGATCCGGATCAGCGCATCGCGGTAGGCATCCACCAGCCGTGCCAGGTCGGCGCGCGGCAGCGCCACCGGGAACGTCACTTCACGCACGCCGTCGCGGGTCAGCACCCAGGCCAGCAGGCGGTCCGGCAGGGTGTGGTAGGCCACCACCACCTCGTCCGGCCGCAGCATTGCGCGCAGGGTGTCGGCGTCCAGCGCGGCCGCCTCGCCGCGGTCGATCTCGGCCCGCCCGGCCACCGCATCCAGCAGCGCGCGGGCGCGGCTGCGTTCGCTGATGTCGAACGCCTGCGCCGGCTGCCCGAGCCTGCTGTGCAGCGCGATCGCGCGCTCGAACACCGACTGCAGGTCGGAGAACAGCCCCATCTTGAACTCGTCGCTGCGGAACTGCGCGCGCGCCTTGTCGAACTCGTCGATCGCCTGGTCCAGCGCCTGTGCGGCCGCGGCGTCCTGGCCCAGGGCCTGTTCGCTGCGCGACATGCCGTCCAGCGCCCATGCCCGGTAGAAGCCCTCGTCGCCGGAGACCGGCGCCTGCGCCAGCTCGCGGTACACCGCCAGTGCCTCGGCCGGCTTGCCCTCGGCCAGCAGCAGCCGCCCGCGGATACGCTGCAGCTGCGCGCGCTGCGCCGCGTCCGGTGGCGGCGGCAGGGCGTCCAGGGTGGCGCGCGCGCGTGCTAGGTCGCCCGCCAGGATCAGGGCATTGGCAAACGAGGCCTGCACCAGCGGCGCGAACCGCGGCGAGCTGTCCCGAAGCGCCTGCTCGTAGGCGGCGATCGCCTCGGGATAGCGGCCCTGGCGGGTGCGAACGTCGCCCAGGACCTTGCGCGCCGGGCCGTTGACCAGCGGCGGTTCCAGCCCGGGGTATTTGAGCGCCAGGTTGGCAAATTGCTCGGCGCGCTCGAGCTGGCCCGCGTAGTTGAAGGCGATCGCCAGATCCCGGTAGGCCTTGCCCAACAAATCCAGATTGCCGGTCTGCAGGGCCACGTGCAGGGCCTTGCTGGCCGCGCGCGCGCTCTCCCGGAACTCGCCCTGTTCGGCCAGCTCCACCGCCTGGCTGCAATAGGCGTAGCCGTCCAGCTTGACCGGCTCGCGCGCATACAGCGCCGCGCCTTCGGCGGCCAGCGACAAGGCGGTGTCGGCATCGTCCAGCCGGCCGATGGCGGCCAGCACTTCGCGCGCCTCGCGGCTGGCGGCAGCGTCGGGCGCAGGCGCGGCTTGGGGCGGCGGCGACGCTTGACCGGCCTGCGCCGGCAGGGCGGCCACAGCCAGCGCCACCGCCGGTGCGCAACCCGCCGCGGCCGGCGGCACCGCCAGCCACAGCGAGAGCAGGCCGATCAGAATGCAGGGCGTGCGGGGCATGCGGGCGACTCCCGGGCAGGCGGCAGGCCTGGCCTGCACGATCCGGCGAGTCTAGGAAGCCACCGCCATCCGGCCTATTCGCGATAAGGCATAGCGCGAACTGGGTATGCCCGGCTGGCCGCCGGCTGCCACGGATGCCGTATCCGCAGGCCGCGTCCTCCCCCCCCTTCGCCGGATTGCCGGAGTTTCCGGGTAGCCCGCTCAAATCCGGGTATCGCGGGATCACGGGATTACAAAAGCCACGCCCACCGGCAATAATGCGGTTCCCTCGGTCGCCCCGCCTTCCCGCACATGCTCATCCTCGTTGGTTTCGCCGTCGTCCTGCTCAGCGTGGTCGGCGGCTTCATCGGATCACACGGAAAGCTGGGCGCCCTGTGGCAGCCGTTCGAGTTCGTGATCATCGGTGGCGCGGCGATCGGCGCGTTCCTGGTCGGTACCCCGATGAAGACCGTGAAGGAAACCGTCGCCGCCATCGTGGGGGTTTTCAAGGGGCCGCGCTACAAGAGCGCCGATTACCTGAACGCGCTCAGCCTGCTGTACGAGCTGCTGAATCGCGCCCGCAAGGAAGGCTTCATGGCGCTGGAAAGCCACGTGGAGAATCCGGCGGAAAGTTCACTGTTCTCGGCATATCCGGATATCCAGAAGGACCATCACCTGATGGACTTCATCACCGACTGCCTGCGGCTGATGATCGGCTCGAATATCGAGCCGCACGAACTCGAGCCGTTGCTGGAGCTGGAGCTGGAAAAGCATCACCACGAAGCGCTGGCCCCGGCGCATGCGCTGACCAAGGTCGCCGACAGCCTGCCCGGCTTCGGCATCGTGGCCGCGGTGCTGGGCATCGTCATCACCATGGGGTCGATCGGCGGCGACATCGCCGAGGTCGGCGCGCACGTGGCCGGCGCGCTGGTCGGCACCTTCCTCGGCATCCTGCTGGCCTACGGCTTCGTGGGTCCGCTGGCGTCCGCCATCGAGGCCCGCGCCGAGCAGGATTCGCGCATCTACGAGTCGGTGAAGACCGCCCTGCTGGCCAGCCTGCGCGGCTATCCGCCGAAGATCGCGCTGGAGTTCGCGCGCAAGACCGTGCCCACCGACCTGCGCCCGGGCTTCCTGGAGTTCGAGCAGCACCTGAAGGCCCTGAAATAACCGATGGCCGGCAAGGACGAAAAATCCACGGTCATCGTTCGCCGGATCAAGAAGGTCCAGGGCGGCGGCCACCACGGCGGTTCGTGGAAGGTGGCGTATGCCGACTTCGTGACCGCGATGATGGCGTTCTTCCTGGTCATGTGGCTGGTGGGCGCGCTGACCACCAAGCAGCGCGAGGCGATCTCCGACTACTTCAAGAACCCCAGCCCCGTCGCCGGCCAGAGCACGGTGAGGGCGCAAGGCCAGAACGGGCCCGGCGGCGCCAGCACCTCGATGATCAAGCTGGGTGGCACCATGGAGCTGCCGAAGAACGACGGCAAGGAGCTGACCCGCGCACCGCGCCAGGACGACCCCAACGCCTCCGGCAAGCTGCAGGAGCAGAAGCGGCTGGAAGACCTGATGAAGGAGCTGCAGGAAGCCATCTCCAAGAGCCAGGCGCTGGAGCCGTTCAAGGACCAGCTGCTGCTGGACATCACGCCCGAGGGCCTGCGCATCCAGATCGTGGACAAGCAGAACCGCCCGATGTTCGACCTCGGCAGCGCCAAGCTGATGCCCTATACCGTCGGCATCCTCCACGAGATCGCCGGCTTCATCAATCGCGTGCCCAACCTGATCACCATCGCCGGGCATACCGATACCGCCAACTACGCCAGCCGCATCGGCTACAGCAACTGGGAACTCAGCGCCGACCGCGCCAACGCCGCCCGCCGCGCCCTGCTGGAAGGCGGGATGCAGCCGGACAAGGTGGTGCGGGTGGTCGGCTTCGGGCCGGCGGTGCTGTTCGACAAGCAGAACCCGCTGAACCCGATCAACCGCCGCATCAGCATCGTGGTGATGACGAAGGCCGCGGCGGACGAGGCGCTGGGCAAGACCGACGTGCTGCCGGTGCCAGTGGCGGGGCCGATGCCGCAGGTGCCAGCACCCGCATCTCCCGTGTCTCCGGCAGCGGGCGGCGCGGCCGCCCAGGCTACCACCGGGGTGCGCTGACCGGGGCCGGGTCCGCGGGACTACGCCGCGGCCTCCCAGCGCGCGCGCAAGGCCTGCAGGCGCAGGTCGGCGGCCGCGCCGGGCGAGGTCCGCGCCGCCAGCGAACCTTCCGGCGTCCTGCCCTGCCCGGCCGCCTCGGCATCCGCGGCCGCGGCCTTGTAGGCCTCGCGGAACGGCACCCCGGCGATCGCCGCCTCCACCGCCACGTCGGTGGCGTACATGCCGGCATCGATCGCCGCGCGCATGCGCTCCGGCCGCCACGCGAGGTTGGCCAGCAGGTCCGGCAGCAGTGCCAGCGCCGCCAGCCCGCGACCGAAGCCGTGCACGATCGCGCCCTTGGACGCCTGCAGGTCGCGGTGGTAACCCGAGGGCAGCGACAGCAGCTGCTCGATCTCGGTGCGCGCCGCCGCCACGCTGGCATGGGCGGCGCGCAGCAGCTCGATCACGTCGGGATTGCGCTTGTTCGGCATGATCGAACTGCCGGT
>CAYYAT010000083.1:0-7078 GCA_964469595.1 uncultured Thermomonas sp. | reverse complement strand
TCACGTTCGTGGGTACGGTAGCCTGCTATCTATCCCCCGACACGATGGCACCGGAACACCCATGGCGATTGGCAAGGACACCGCACTGCGCTTGATGCTCGTCGCCGACCTGGTGAACGAGGCCGAGGCCATGGTCAGCCGCCTGCGCAACGCCGGCACCGCGGTGCGCCCGCTGCGCCCGGAATCGCTGGACGAACTGCTGGCGATGCTGGCACAGCAGCCGGTGGACATGGTGCTGGCCGACCATGCCTCGGTGCTGCTGCCGTTCGAGCAGGTGGCCAAGGCGGTGACCGGCGGCGGCCGCGACGTGCCGCTGCTGGCGGTGCTGGACGGGATCACCGACGACATCCTCGAACAGGTGCAGGCACTCGGCGCGCAGGCGGTGGCGCTGCGCGACCGTCCGCAGCAGTTCCTCAAGGCCGTGCACGCCGAATGGCAGGCGCTGGAGTCGCGCCGCTCGCAGCGCCGGCTGGAAGCGCAGATGCGCGAAACCCAGCGCCGCTGCGACATGCTGATCGACTCCTCGCGCGAGCCGATCGCCTACATCCACGAAGGCATGCACATCCGCGCCAACCAGGCCTACCTGGAGATGTTCGGCTACGACGCCTTCGAGGACATCGAGGGCATGTCGCTGCTGGACCTGGTGGCGCCGCAGGACGTGTCCGAGTTCAAGGCCCTGCTCAAGCGCCTGTCCAAGGGCGAGGAGGCGCCGCCGCGCTACGAGCTGACCGCGCGCGACGCCGAGGGCCAGGACTTCCCGGCGGTGATGGAATTCAGCCCGGCGCAGTACCAGGGCGAGGCCTGCCTGCAGGTGATCTTCCGCCACCAGGCCAGCGAGGTGGACCCGGAGCTGGCGCGCCAGGTGGAGGAGCTCAAGCAGCGCGACCCGGCCACCGGCCTGCTCAACCGCCCCACCTTCCTCGGACTGCTGGATGCCGCGGTGGCCGAGGCCGCTGCCAACGGCGCCGCGCACGGCCTGCTGCTGGTGGAGCCCGACCATTACATGCAGCTGCTCGACGTGATCGGACTGGATGCCGCCGACGACCTGATGGCCGCGCTGGGCCAGCGCCTGACCGCGGCCGCGCCGGAGGCGCTGGTGGCCCGCTTCGGCGAGCACCAGCTGGCGGTGCTGGCGCGCAACAGCGACTACCACGCCACCAGCGCGCTGGCCGAGCGCCTGCGCGCGGGCATCGCGGACGCGGTACTGGCGGTCGGCAACAATTCGCTCAACGCCACTGCCAGCCTCGGCGGGGTGCAGATCGGCGAGAAGATCGCCAGCACCAGCCAGGTGCTGGCCAAGGCCACCCACCACCTGGCCGCCGCGGTCGGCGTCGGCGGCAACCGGGTGGAGCTGTACGACCCCAGCGCGGTGGACCGCGCCGAGCAGGAACGGATCGCCGCGTGGGTGGAACGCATCCGCGGCGCGCTCGCCGGGGACGGCTTCCAGCTCGGCTTCCAGCCGGTCATCTCGCTGCAGGGCGAGAGCGAGGAAACCTACGAGATGTTCCTGCGCCTGCTCGGCAGCGACGGTGTGCCGGTGGAGGCCGAGACCTTCCTGCCGATCGCCGAGGAGCACGGCCTGCTGGGCGAGATCGACCGCTGGGCGGTGGCGCGCGCGATCAGCGTGATCGGCGAGCGCCTGCGCGCCGGCAAACGCACCCGCCTGCTGCTGTCGGTCTCGCAGGAAGCTGTGCTGGACCCGGCGATGCCGGGGTTCATCCGCACGCAGCTGGCGCAGGCCGAAGTACCGGGCGATCTGCTGATGCTGGCGGTGCCCGAGGCCAAGGTGTTCGTGAACCTCAACGGGGCGCAGGCGTTCGCCAAGGCGCTGTCCGCCTCCGGCGTGCACCTGGCGCTGGAGCGCTTCGGCGCCGGCCTCAATTCGCTGCAGATCCTGCAGCACGTCAGCCCGGCCCTGCTCAAGATCGACCCGCAGTTCATGGAGGACCTGGCCAGGAACGGGGCCTCACAGGCCAAGCTGCGCGAGATCGCGCTCAAGGCGCGCGAGCACGGCATCCGCACCATCGCCCCGCATGTGCAGGACGCCGCCAGCATGACCCTGCTGTTCTCCACTGGCGTCAGCTACGTGCAGGGCGATTTCCTGGCCCCGGTCGGGCGCGAGATGAACTACGACTTCAGCGCCTGAGCGCGGGCTGCGGCGACGCGCACTCCACCCGGCCCGCCTCACCCCGACATCGCCCCAATGCGAACGCCCGCCGCGAGGCGGGCGTTCGTTCCGGCATCGCCGCGGCTGCGGTTGGCCCCGCGGCCGCCACGCGACGCAAGCGATCAGGCGGTCAGCCCCTCGCGCAGGGCCTCCGGCGCGGCATTGCGCAGGGCGGCGATGCGCTCCTCGATCGGCGGATGGCTCATCAGCAGGCGCTGCAGGCCACTGCCGACCGCGCCACTGATGCCGAACGCCGCGACCTGCTTGGGCAAGGTGCTGGCGCCATGCATCTGCGCCAGCCGCTCCAGCGCGGCGATCATCTTGCCGCGCCCAGCCAGGGCGGCGCCGCCGGCATCGGCGCGGAACTCGCGGTAGCGCGAGAACCACATCGCGATCATCGAGGCGAACAGGCCGAACACCAGCTCCAGCACGAACACGATGATGTAGTAGCCGAACCCGGGGCCGTCGCTGTTGCGGTTGCCGCTGATCGCGCCGTCCACCACCCGCCCGACCACGCGCGCCAGCACGATCACGAAGGTGTTCAGCACGCCCTGCAGCAGCGCCATCGTCACCATGTCGCCGTTGGCGACGTGGCTGACTTCGTGGCCCAGCACCGCCTCGGCCTCGTCGCGGGTCATCGCCCGCAGCAGGCCGGTGGAGACCGCCACCAGCGCGTTGTTGCGGTTGGCGCCGGTGGCAAAGGCGTTGATCTCGGGGGCGTCGTAGATGGCGACCTCGGGCATGCCGATGCCCGCCTGCTGGGCCTGCCGGCGCACGGTGGCCAGCAGCCACTGCTCGGCCTCGTTGCGGGGCTGCTCGATCACCTGCGCGCCGGTGGCGCGCTTGGCCACCCACTTCGACATCAGCAGCGAGATGATCGAACCGCCGAAGCCGAACAGCGCGGCCATCACCACCAGTCCGCCGAACTGCTGCGGATTCACGCCGAGGATGGACATCACGATGCTGACCAGCAGCAGCACCGCGAGATTGGTGGCCAGGAACAGGAACATGCGCTTGAACATGGATCGACTCCTGCGCGCCCGACGCGCGCGTGTTTGCGGTAGTGTGGCCCATCGTCGCGGATTTCAATCCGGCATCCTGAACGCCATGTTCAACTTTCCCGCCAGCGCCCCGGCACGCGGCCGCTTCGCGCCCTCGCCCACCGGCCCGCTGCACGCCGGATCGCTGCTGGCGGCCCTGGGAAGCTGGCTGTACGCGCGCCATGCCGGCGGGCAGTGGCAGGTCCGGATCGAGGATCTCGACCCGCCGCGCGAGCTGCCCGGCGCGGCGCAGGCGCAGCTGGCCACCCTGGCCGCGTTCGGCCTGCAGCCCGATGGCGAGGTGGCCTTCCAGAGCCGGCGCGGTGCGCTTTACCAGGCCGCGCTGGAGCGCCTGCTGGCGGCCGGACTGGCATTCGAATGCCACTGCAGCCGCAGCGCGCTGGCCGCGTCCGGCGGCATCCATCGCCGCTGCGTGGTGGGCCATCCGCGCCCCGACCCTGCGATCCGGCTACGGGTGGAAGACGGCTGCACGATCGCGTTCGACGACGCCGTGCATGGCCGCATCGTGCAGCGGGTGGACCGCGACGTCGGTGATTTCGTCCTGCGCCGCAGCGACGGCCTGTGGGCCTACCAGCTGGCGGTGGTGGTGGACGATGCCGCGCAGGGCATCACCCAGGTGGTGCGCGGCGCCGACCTGCTGGACTCCACGCCGCGCCAGATCCTGCTGCAGCGGGCGCTGGGCCTGCCCACCCCGGCCTATGCGCACCTGCCGCTGGTGCTGGATGCGGACGGGCGCAAGCTGTCGAAATCGGAGGGCGCCCAGGCGATGGCGGATGCCGACCCGCTGCCGATCCTCGACCGGCTGTGGCGGATGCTCGGACAGGCCCCGCTGGCGCTGGCCGGGATGCGCGGGCCGGAGGATTTCCTGCGGGCTGCGCGGCAGGCGTTCCGGCCAGAACGGGTGCCGCTCCGGCTGCCGGCGCCAGCCCCTGCGGCGCACAACGCAAATGCCATCCAACGCGCCTAGAATCGATCCCATCTTTCCATCCACATCCGCACTCGCAAGGAGCAGGGCATGACGTCCAGGGTTGCATTGGTCACCGGCGGCACCGGCGGCATCGGCACCGCCATCGTGAAGCGGCTGGCCGCGATGGGGCACCGCGTGGCCACCAACTACCGCAACGAGGAGAAGGCGCGCGCCTGGCAGCAGAAGATGCGCGATGCGGGCTGCGAGGTGTTCATCGCCCGTGGCGACGTCACCTCGCCGGAGGAAGCCGCGGCGATGGTGCGCGAAGTCGAGCAGGCGCTGGGGCCGATCGACATCCTGGTCAACAACGCCGGCATCACCCGCGACGGCACCTTCCACCGGATGAAAGCCGATCAGTGGATGGAGGTGATCAACACCAACCTCAACTCCTGCTTCAACGTCACCCGCCCGGTGATCGAGGGCATGCGCGAGCGCAAGTGGGGCCGCATCATCCAGATCAGCTCGATCAACGGCCTCAAGGGCCAGTACGGCCAGGCCAACTACGCGGCCTCCAAGGCCGGCATGCACGGCTTCACCATCTCGCTGGCGCGCGAGAACGCGCGCAACGGCATCACCGTGAACACCATCTCGCCCGGCTACATCGCCACCGACATGGTGATGGCGGTGCCGGAGGAAGTGCGCGCCAAGATCATCGCCGACATCCCCACCGGCCGCCTCGGAACCCCGGAGGAAATCGCCCACGGCGTGGCCTTCCTGGTGGACGAGCAGGCCGGCTGGATCACCGGCTCCAACCTCGACATCAACGGCGGCCACCACATGGGCTGGTAAGGTTGCCCACGCCCACTGCCCGTTTCTCCATTCCAGAAAAAGGAGGCTGCATGTCCACCCCCGCTCCCGAAACCCCCGCCCGCAAGTCCAACGCCGGCCGCTACCTGTTCCTGCTGGTGCTGGGTCTGGTGATTGGCGCCGTGGCCACGGTGATGGTGCTGCGCGCGCTGAATGCCCGCAAGGACCACTTCCCCGAGGCGCTGATGGAAGTGCAGAGCTGGCACATGGGCCAGCTGAAGGCCGCGATGGACCAGAACCGCTGCACCGCCACCGACGTGCTGCCGCACCTGCAGGCGCTGCGCGCGATGGGCACCGACCTCGAGGCCGCCTTCCCCGACCTGCGCGACGACGAGCGCTTCCGCACCACCGCCGCCGCCATGCGCGCCGCCGCCGACCGCGCCCTGAACGCGCCGCCGATGAGCTGCGAAAGCCTGGCCGGCACCATGAAGTCGCTGGGCGACAGCTGCAAGGGCTGCCACCGCGACTTCAAGAACTGAGCCATGCGCAGCGCGCCGCGGCCCGTGGCCCGGTGGCCACGTCTCGCCCGGTCCTGGACCTGACCACGGCAGCGGCATGAACCTGCCCCTCGTGCTCTACGTGCTGGCGGCCGTGCTGGTGCTGGCGGGGCTGGCCGGCACCCTGCTGCCGGTGCTGCCCGGCGCACCGCTGATCTTTGCCGGGCTGCTGCTGGCGGCCTGGGCGGACGGTTTCCGGCATGTCGGGCTGTGGCCACTGCTGGCGCTGGGCGGGTTGGCCCTGCTGTCGCTGGTGGTGGACCTGTGGGCGACCGCGCACGGTGCGCGCCGGGTGGGGGCCAGCCGGCTGGCGATGCTGGGCGCCACCCTCGGCACCGTGGTCGGACTGTTCTTCGGCCTGCCCGGGCTGCTGCTGGGGCCGTTCGCCGGGGCGCTGGGCGGCGAACTCCTGCATCGACGCAGTCTTGATCCGCAGCATCTCGGCGCGGCCGGCAAGATCGGCGCCGGTACCTGGCTCGGGCTGGCGCTGGGCGCCGCGCTCAAGCTGGCGCTGGCCTTCGCGATGCTGGGCGTGTTCGCGCTGGCGTGGTGGCTCTAGGCCACTCGCGCGCTCACTCCCCGTACAGTAGCCAGTTGCGGGCCAGCGCCACGTCGGTGAAGGTGCGCCCGTGGATGCCGTGCTCGCGGCACAGGATCTCACCGTATTCGTTGCCGGGCAGGTCGTCCAGCAGTTCGACGAAGGCCAGCCGGATCCCGGCCATCCCCGCCTCCACCATCACCCGGATCACCTGCTCGATCTCGGCGATGTCCACCGACTCGTGCAGCTCCTCCTCCACCAGCAGGCGGTCGATGCCGGCCTCGCGGCAGGCCTTCCCGAGCAAGGCCCAGTAGGCCGCCGAGACCTGCAGGGAATCGGTGCCGTCGTACACCCGCGCGTGCAGGTAGCCGGCTTCGCGGGCGAGGCGGAGCTTGAAGCCCTCGGCCTGGATCACCTGCACCGCATTCACGCCAGCACCTCCAGCGGGATCTTGCCGATCTTCTCGCGCCACTGGCGCGGGCCGGTCTGGTGCACCGAGGTACCGCGGCTGTCCACCGCCACCGTCACCGGCATGTCCTTGACCTCGAACTCGTAGATCGCCTCCATGCCGAGGTCCTCGAACGCCAGCACCCTGGAGGCCTTGATCGCCTTGGAAACGAGATAGGCCGCGCCGCCCACCGCCATCAGGTACACCGACTTGTGCTTCTTGATCGCCTCGATCGCCGCCGGGCCGCGCTCGGCTTTGCCGACCATGCCGAGCAGGCCGGTCTGCGCCAGCACCTGCTCGGTGAACTTGTCCATGCGGGTGGCGGTGGTGGGGCCGGCCGGGCCGACCACCTCGTCGCGCACCGGATCGACCGGGCCGACGTAGTAGATGAAGCGCCCCTTGAAATCGACCGGCAGCGGCTCGCCCTTGTTGAGCATGTCCACGATGCGCTTGTGCGCGGCGTCGCGCCCGGTCAGCAGCTTGCCGTTGAGCAGCAGCACCTCGCCCGGCTGGAAGCTGGCGACCTCCTCGGGGGTGATGCTGTCCAGGTCCACCCGGCGCGCATTGGCCGGGTTGTAGGTCAGCCTGGGCCA
>CAYYAT010000082.1:0-7100 GCA_964469595.1 uncultured Thermomonas sp. | reverse complement strand
CGGCGTTGACGATGCCCATGTCCATGCCGGCGCGGATGGCGTGGTACAGGAACACGCCATGGATCGCCTGCCGTACCGGCTCGTTGCCGCGGAACGAGAACGAGACGTTGGACACGCCGCCGGAGACGTGGCAATGCGGGAAGCGGCGACGCAGCGCGCGGGTAGCCTCGATGAAGTCCACCGCGTAGTTGTCGTGCTCCTCGATGCCGGTGGCGATCGCGAACACGTTGGGATCGAAGATGATGTCCTCGGGCGGGAAGCCCACGTCCGCGGTCAGCAGCCGGTAGGCGCGCGTGCAGATCTCGATCTTGCGCGCCGCGCTGTCGGCCTGGCCGGCCTCGTCGAAGGCCATCACCACCACCGCCGCGCCGTAGCGCCGCACCAGGCGTGCCTGGCGCAGGAACTCGGCCTCGCCTTCCTTCAGCGAGATCGAGTTGACGATGCCCTTGCCCTGCAGGCATTTCAGGCCGGCCTCGATCACCTCCCACTTGGAGGAGTCCACCATCACCGGGACGCGGGCGATGTCCGGTTCGGCGGCGATCAGGTTGAGGAACTCCACCATCGCCTGCTTCGAATCCAGCAGGCCTTCGTCCATGTTGACGTCGATGACCTGGGCCCCGTTCTCCACCTGCTGGCGGGCGACTGCCACCGCCTCGTCGTAGCGGCCTTCCAGGATCAGCTTCTTGAACTGCGCGCTGCCGGTGACGTTGGTGCGCTCGCCGATGTTGACGAAGTTGGACTCGGGCGTGATGACCAGCGGCTCCAGCCCGGCCAGCCGGGTGTGGCGGGGCAGGACGCTCATGCCGCGACCTCCGTAGGCACGGCGTCGAGCGTCGGCACCGCGCGTGGCGGCAGGTCGCGCACCGCCGCCGCGATCGCGCGGATGTGATCGGGCGTGGTGCCGCAGCAGCCGCCGACCAGATTGAGCAGCCCAGACTCGGCGAAACCGCGCAGTACGCGGGCCATGTCGTCAGGCGTTTCGTCATAGCCGCCGAAGGCATTGGGGAGCCCGGCATTGGGATGGGTGCTGACATGGGTGTCGGCGACCTGGGCCAGGACGTCGATATGCGGACGCAGGTCGCGCGCGCCAAGCGCGCAGTTCAGGCCGATCGCCAGCGGGCGCGCGTGGCGCAGCGAATACCAGAACGCCTCGGCGGTCTGCCCGGACAGCGTGCGCCCGGAGGCATCGGTGATGGTGCCGGACACCATCACCGGCAGCCGTGCGCCGACCTCCGCGAACACGTCGTCGATCGCGAACAGCGCGGCCTTCGCGTTCAGCGTGTCGAACACGGTTTCGATCATCAGGATATCGGCGCCGCCTTCGACCAGGCCGCGCGCGGCCTCGCGGTAGGCGTCGGCGAGCTCGTCGAAGGTGATGGCGCGGAAGCCCGGGCGGTTCACGTCCGGCGAGAGCGAGGCGGTGCGGCTGGTGGGGCCCAGCACGCCGATCACGAAGCGCGGCTTCGACGGCTCCTGCGCCTCGATGGCGTCGCATTCGGCGCGGGCCAGGCGCGCGCCCTCGCGGTTGAGCTCGCGCACCAGGTGCTGCACGTGGTAGTCGGCCAGCGAGATGCTGGTGGAGTTGAAGGTGTTGGTCTCGACCAGGTCGGCGCCGGCTTCGAGATAGGCGCGGTGGATGCCGCGGATGATGTCCGGGCGGGTCAGCGACAGCAGGTCGTTGTTGCCGCGCTGGTCGTGCCCCTCGCAGCCGCAGCCGGGGCCGTGGGCATGGCCGGCGGGCGCGCACAGGGCATCGAAGCCGGTAGCGAAGCGCTCGCCGCGGTAGTCGGCTTCGGTCAGGTGGTGGCGCTGGATCATGGTGCCCATCGCACCGTCGATCACGAGGATGCGACGCGCCAGCGCATCCTGCAGCGCGGCCGTGCGGGCGGGATTGAGCCAGGGCAGGGACATGCGGGATCGTCCTTCGCTCACGGCTTGACGCCGGTCAGCGCGATCACTTCGAAATGGGGCGGGCGACGCTCGCGGGTGACGGTCTCGCAGTTGGCAATCGTCAATCCGGCCTTCTCCGCGAACTTGCGCAGTTCCTTCTGGGTGAAGCCCAGGTTCACGTGGCCGTAGGCCTCGACCACGCTGCGGTGCTCGTGGCGGGCCAGGCTGGACAGCAGCAGGCGGCCGCCCGGGCGCAGCACGCGCGCGGCCTCGGCCACCGCCTGCGCCGGCCGGGCGGCATAGGTCAGGGCATGCATCAGCACCACCAGGTCGAAGCTGGCGTCGGGGAAGGGCAGGGCGTGCATGTCGCCCTCGCGCACCTCGACGTTGTCGAAGCGGCGCAGGCGCTCGCTGGCCGCCGCGACCACGCGCGGGCTGGAATCCACGCACACGTAGCGGTTGGCGTGCGGGGACAGCAGTTCCGCCAGCACGCCGTCGCCGGAGGCGATGTCCAGCACGTCGCCCGGCCACAGCAGCGGTAGCGCGGTGCGGGCCAATGCCTCCCAGGTGCGGCCCGGCGAGTAGTGGCGTTCCATGTCGCCGGCCACGCTGTCGGCCCAGTTCTGGTCGGCCGCGCGCATCGCCAGCACGGCGGGGACGCGCTCGGCGTCCTGGCGCAGCAGCGGATCATCGCTGCCGGTGCGGATGGACTGCCACAGCATGCGCTGGGCCGGTTCGATCGTGGCATCGTCGAAGCGGTAATAGGCCGAGACCCCGGCGCGGCGATCGCGCACCAGGCCCGCTTCCTTGAGCTTGGCCAGGTGGGTGGATACGCGCGGCTGCGCCAGTTGGGTGATCGCGGACAGCTCCGCGACGGTCAGCTCCTCGCCTTCCAGCAGCGCCAGCAGGCGCACGCGGGTGGCATCGGCAAACACCTTCAGGTGCGCGGACCAGCCTTCCAGATCCATAAATATCTTTCCATCGCGATTTAAAGATAATTATTTCGCGATGCCGCTTGCAGGTCAAGCCGGGCCGACACGGACGTAGCCCGCGGCGATGCGGTCGGAGAGGGGCCGACGGATCGCCCTGCGCGCGATCGGAATGCCGGCTGCGCGGCGCCTGTGCCGGCGTTTCGCACGGGGTTGCATGCGAAGCGCCGGACGCCGCCGCATGGCTGGGGTTCGCCGCGGCGCGGGGCTACAATGCCGCATCTTCGGAGACACGCATAGAGAGGCGATCGTGGATTTCGGCTTCAGCGAAGAACAATTGATGATCCAGGACGTGGCGCGGCGGATCGCGCGCGAGAAGATCGCGCCCAGCGCCGAGCACCACGACCGCAGTGGCGAGTTCCCGCTCGAGAACATCCGCGCCCTGGGCGAGAACGGCCTGATGGGCATCGAGGTGCCGGTCGAATACGGCGGCGCCGGGATGGATCCGGTCAGCTACGTGCTGGCGATGGTGGAGATCGCCGCGGCCGACGCCGCCCACAGCACCATCGTGTCCGTCAACAATTCGCTGTTCTGCAACGGCATCCTCACCTTCGGCACCGAGGCGCAGAAGCAGAAGTACGTGCGCGCAATCGCCGAAGGCCGCGAGATCGGCGCGTTTGCGCTGACCGAGCCGCAGTCCGGCTCGGACGCCACCGCGATGCGCTGCCGCGCGGTGAAGCAGGCCGACGGCCGCTTCGTGGTCAACGGCAAGAAGAGCTGGATCACCTCCGGCCCGGTCGCGAAGTACATCGTGCTGTTCGCGATGACCGAGCCCGAGAAGGGCGCGCGCGGCATCACCGCGTTCATGATCGACACCGAACGTGCCGGCTTCCATCGCGGCAAGACCGAGCCGAAGCTGGGCATCCGCGCCTCCGCCACCTGCGAGATCGAGTTCACCGACTACGTGGTCGAGCCGGATGAAGTGCTGGGCGAGGAAGGCCAGGGCTTCAAGATCGCGATGGGCGTGCTGGATGCCGGCCGCATCGGCATTGCCAGCCAGGCCATCGGCATCGCCCGTGCCGCCTACGAGGCCACCCTGGCCTACGTGAAGGACCGCAAGGCGTTCGGCCAGCCGATCGGCGCGTTCCAGATGACCCAGGCCAAGATCGCCGACATGAAGTGCAAGCTGGACGCGGCCATGCTGCTGACCCTGCGCGCCGCGTGGCTGAAGGCGCAGGGCCAGCGCTTCACCACCGAAGCCTCGGTGGCCAAGCTGACGGCATCGGAAGCGGCGATGTGGATCACCCACCAGGCGCTGCAGATCCATGGCGGCATGGGCTATTCCAAGGAAATGCCGATCGAGCGCTACTTCCGCGACGCCAAGATCACCGAAATCTACGAAGGCACCAGCGAGATCCAGCGGCTGGTGATCGCCCGCAACGAAACCGGGCTGCGCTGAGCACGCCTGCCGACGGCCGCGCCCAGGCGCGGCCGTTCCTCTTGAAGGTTCCCATTCGATGAAAACCTCCGTCGCACCTTCCGAAAGCGCTGATCTCAATCCCATCCTCGATGCCCTGGCCAAGCGCGTGGGCAAGGCCGGCCGCGCCGAGGCGCAGGCGTTCGCCGCCGCGTTCTACCGGCGCATGGACGCCGAGGAATTCGCCAGCCGCAGCGCCGCCGGCTGGGCCGAGCTGGCCGCCGACATGCTGGAGTTCGCGCGCAGCCGCAGGCGCGGCAAGGCCAGCGTGCGCCTGTTCAATCCCGCCGATTCGGCCCATACCGTGCTGCAGATCGTCAACGACGACATGCCGTTCCTGGTGGATTCGGTGACGATGGCGCTGGCCGAGGCCGGGATTGGCGTGCACGTGCTGGGGCACCCGGTGATCCGCATGCAGCGCGACAAGGCCGGAAAGCTGCTGGCGGTGGGCGAAGGCGAGCCGGAATCGCTGATGCACCTGGAGATCGACCGCCAGCCGTACGCGGCGATCGCGCCGCTGAAGACCCGCATCGCCCAGGTGCTGGGCGACGTGCGCGCGATCGTCTCCGACTGGCAGCAGATGCGCTCGAAGATGCAGGGCATCGCGGACGATCTTTCCACCCGCCGCCTGCCGGTGAACGAGGCTGGCCGCCACGAGGCGCAGGAGTTCCTGCGCTGGGCGGCGGACGACCATTTCACCTTCTTCGGCTACCGCGAATACCGGATCGAGAAGCGCGGCAAGGACGAAGTGCTGGCGGCGGTGCCGGGCAGCGGGCTGGGCCTGCTGCGCGGCGAGGACGACAGCAAGCCGCGACCGCTGAAGTCGTTGGCGGCGCACTACATGCCGCAGTCCGGCTCGGTGGATGCGCTGATCCTGACCAAGACCAACGCACGTTCGACCATCCACCGCCCCGGCTACATGGACTACATCGGCGTGCTGGAGTTCGACGCCAAGGGGCGCGCGGTGGCGGAGCAGCGCTTCCTCGGCCTGTACACCTCCAGTGCCTACACCCGCCGCCCGTGGGACATCCCGCTGGTGCGCGAGCGCCACGCCTACGTGATGGACAAGTCCGGGCTTGACCCGTACAGCCACAGCGGCAAGGCGCTGCGCCACATTCTGGAGACCCTGCCGCGCGACGAGCTGTTCCAGTCCGGCGAGGAAGAGCTGCACCGTACCTGCATGGGCATCCTCGGCCTGCAGGAGCGCGTGCGCAGCAAGCTGTTCCTGCGCCGCGACCGCTACGGCCGTTATTACTCCGCGCTGGCCTACGTGCCGCGCGACCGCATGAGCACCCAGGTGCGGCATCGCATCGAGGCGATGCTGATGGAGGCCCTGAACGGGGACCGGGTGGATACCAACGTACAGATCGGCGACTCGCCGCTGGCGCAGCTGCACATCATCGTGCGCCAGCGCGCCGGCGAGGACGCGGTGCAGGTGGACATGGCGGCGCTGGAGGCCGGCCTGGCCGACATCGTGCGTGACTGGCGCGACGAGTTGCGCGAGCAGCTGGTGGCCAGCCAGGGCGAGGAGGCCGGGCTGAAACTGGCAGCGCGCTATGGCGGCGCGCTGCCGGCCGGCTACATCGAGGAGGTCAGCCCGCAGGTGGCGGCCGACGACGTGCGCCAGATCGCCGGCCTGCGCCAGCCCGGCGACATGTGCCTGAAGCTCTACCGCACCCCGGCCCCGCAGCACGAGCGCCTGCGCTTCAAGGTGTTCCGCTACGCCACCCCGCTGGTGCTCTCGGACGTGATGCCGGTGCTGGAGAACATGGGGCTGAAAGTGCTGTCGGAGCGCCTGTTCGAGGTCGAGGTGGGCCACGAGTCGGTGTTCATCCAGGACTTCGAGGTGATCAGCCAGCAGGACCAGGTCGGCTTCGAGGCGCTGGACGTGGAGGCCGTGCGCGAGGCGTTCGAGACCGCATTCGAGCAGGTCCTGCGCGGCAATTCCGAAAACGACGGCTTCAACCGCCTGGTGCTGCTGGCCAAGCTGGACTGGCGCCAGGTCTCGGTGCTGCGCGCGTACTGCAAGTATCTGCTGCAGGTGGGCGTGCCGTTCTCGCAGAACTACATGGAAGCCACTCTGGCGCGCTATCCGCTGCTGGCGCGGCTGCTGGTGGAGCTGTTCGAAGCCCGCTTCCACCCCGGCACCGGCAAGGAGAGTCGCGCCGAGATCGAGCAGGGCATGGCCCGCCTGCAGGCGCAGCTGCGCGCGCTGGCGCTGGGCGACGAGGCGACCCTGGCCGCGCTGCAGCCGCTGGTGGAGGCCCGCGGCAGCGACCGTGCGCGCCAGGAGGAGGCCGCGCGCGGCGCCCTGTTGGGGCTGCTGGACCGGGTGTCCAGCCTCGACGAGGACCGCATCGTACGCAGCTTCATGGGCGTGATCGACGCCACCCTGCGCACCAGTTTCTACATCCATTACCCGCACGGCCTGCGCAAGGATGGTGGTCCGGCCGACTACGTCAGCTTCAAGCTGGATTCCGCGCGCGTGCCGGACCTGCCCAAGCCGCGGCCGTACCGCGAGATCTGGGTGTGCGGCCCGCGGGTGGAAGGCATCCACCTGCGCTTCGGGCCGGTGGCGCGCGGCGGCCTCCGCTGGTCCGACCGCCGCGAGGACTTCCGCACCGAGGTGCTGGGCCTGGTCAAGGCGCAGATGGTGAAGAACACCGTGATCGTGCCGGTCGGCAGCAAGGGCGGGTTCTTCTGCAAGCAGGCGCCGGACCCGGCGCAGGACCGCGACGCCTGGTTCAATGAGGGCGTGGCCTGCTACAAGCGCTTCATCAACGGCCTGCTGGACATCACCGACA
>CAYYAT010000081.1:0-7123 GCA_964469595.1 uncultured Thermomonas sp. | reverse complement strand
CCATCTTGCCCGGCTCCAGGGTGCCGGTCTGGGCGTCGATGCCCATGGCCTTGGCGGGGTTGGCGGTGATCCAGCGGATGGCGCGCTCGGGCGGAATGGCGATGCCGGCGCGGCCGGCGTTGGCGATCACCTTCGCCGCCTCCTGGTTGAGGCGCTGGATGCCCTCCTCGGAATCGGAATGCACGATCGCGCAGCCGCCGGGCGCGCGGTCCACCAGCGCGATGTTCTCCTGGATGCCGTCGAAGCTTTCCATCTTGAAGCCCCACCAGTCGGCCCACAGCGCGCCGCACACGCCTTCGGCGGCCAGCCGGTCGGCGATCTTGTAGGCCTCGACCCCGTGGTGGAAAGCGCTGATCCTGAAGCCGAACTCCCTGGCCAGGTCGAGCATGGTGGCCATCTCGTCGGCGCGGTAGCAGTGGATGTGCACGCGGATGTCGCCGTTGATGGCGCCGGCCAGGGTGTCGTTCTTGTAGTCGCGCTTGCCTTCCGCGTCCTTGCCGCCGGCCTTGCGCTTCTTCATGTACTCGGCGGCCTCGGCGAACGCGGCGCGGTAGCCGGCCACGTTGCCCATGCGGGTGGCCGGGCCGCCGCGCTGGCCGTACACGCGCTTGGGGTTCTCGCCGCAGGCCATCTTCAGGCCCCAGGGCGCGCCCGGGAACTTCATCGCCTGGTAGGTGGTGGCCGGCACGTTCTTGAGGGTGACGCCGCGCCCGCCGATCAGGTTGGCGCTGCCGGGCAGCACCTGCAGGCTGGTGACGCCGCCGGCCAAGGCGGTGGCAAAGCCCGGGTCCTGCGGCCACACCGAGTGCTCGGCCCAGACGTTCGGCGTCACCGGCGCGGTGGCTTCGTTGCCGTCGCTATGCGCGCTCACGCCCGGGCTGGGATACACGCCGAGATGCGAATGGATGTCGATGATGCCCGGGGTCACCCACTTGCCGCGGGCGTCCACGCGCACGGCATCGGATGGCGCCTCCAGCGCTTGCCCGATCGCCGCGATCCGGCCGTCGCGCAGCAGCACGTCGGCATCCTCCAGGCGGGCGCCGGTGCCGGTCAGCACGGTGGCGCGCTGCAGCAGCACCGGCGGCGCCGCGACCGGCCGGTAGGTGCTGGGGTAGGGATCGGCCGCGAAGTCGTAGGGCTTGGCGGGCGCGGCGGGCGTCCGCGCCGCGCCCTGCGGCGGGTTCTGCGGCACGCTGGCGCAACCGGCCAGCAGCACCGCCAGCATGGCGATGGGCAAGGGTTTCATCGAAGTTTCCCCGGAACGTGTGGATGCGGCGCCATGACACTAGCGCCAAGCCGGCGCGCGCGCCACGTGCCCGAGGTCATGCCCGGGCATGAACCTGTGCCGCGATGCCCGGCCCCGGGGCGGAAGCGGGGGCGCGGGGATTAGAATCGTGCAAAACGCGAGGAAAGCGATGAACAACAAGCAAGACATCGTCCACAACTGGCTGCCGCGCTATACCGGCGTGCCGCTGGAGCAGTTCGGCCAGCACATCCTGCTCACCAACTTTGGGGGCTATTTGCAGCATTTCGCCGAGATGACCGGCGCGCCGATCGTCGGCACTGATCGCCCGATGCCGAGCGCCACCGCCGACGGCATCACCATGATCAACTTCGGCATGGGCAGCCCGAACGCGGCGACCATCATGGACCTGCTGTCGGCGATCGCGCCGAAGGCAGTGCTGTTCCTGGGCAAGTGCGGCGGCCTGAAGAAGAAGAACCAGCTGGGCGACCTGGTGTTGCCGATCGCCGCCATCCGCGGCGAGGGCACCAGCGACGACTACCTGCCGCCGCAGGTGCCGGCGCTGCCGGCGTTCGCGATGCAGCGTGTGATCTCCACCAGCATCCGCGACCTCGAGCTGGACTACTGGACCGGCACCGTGTTCACCACCAACCGTCGGGTGTGGGAGCACGACGACGAGTTCAAGCAGAAGCTGCGCGCGATGCGCTGCATGGCGATCGACATGGAGACCGCCACCGTGTTCGCCGCCGGCTTCGCCAACCGCATCCCCTGCGGCGCGCTGCTGCTGGTGTCGGATCAGCCGATGATTCCGGAAGGGGTGAAGACCGAGGCCAGCGATGCCAAGGTGTCGGCCGAGTTCGTGCAGAACCACATCAAGGTCGGGATCGAGGCGCTGAAGCTGATCCGCCGCAACGGCAAGTCGGTGCGCCACCTGCGGTTCGACGAATGAACCAAGGCGTCGCCGCGGCCCTGCTCGCGTTCTGGCGCGAGGCCGGCATGGGCAAGTGGTTCCGCGGCGGCGCGGCGTTCGATGCCGAGTGTCGCCAGCGCTGGCAGGACGCGCATTTCGCCGCCTCCAGGCGCGAATGCGACCACTGGCTGGCGGATGCCGATGGCGCGCTGGCGCTGGTGCTGCTGCTCGACCAGATCCCGCGCAACATCTTCCGCGGCAGCGGCCACGCCTTCGCCACCGATCCGCTGGCGCTACACGTTGCCAACCGTGCCATCGAGGCCGGCTTCGACGCGCAGGCCGAGCCGGTGCTGCGGTTCTTCTTCTACCTGCCGTTCGAGCATTCCGAGGCGATGGCCGACCAGCAGCGCGCGGTGGAGCTGTTCACCGCGCTGGGCGATGCCGACCTGCTGGGCTATGCCGTCGCCCATCGCGACGTGATCGCGCGCTTCGGCCGAGTCCCCCACCGCAACGCGGCGCTGGGCCGGACCAACACGCCCCGCGAGCAGGCGTGGCTGGACGCGGGAGGCGGGTTCTGAGCCATCGCCCCAGGCCTGCCGGGCGATGTGCCCGGTCGGTGATCAGTAGCGCGGCAGGGTGGGGTCCAGCAGCGCCCACGCGGAGATCCCGCCGGCGACGTTGAACACCGAGGTGAAGCCCAGCGCGCGGAAGTGCTCCGCCGCCTGCGCGCTGCGGCCGCCGGAATGGCACAGGAACGCCAGCGCGGTGTCCTTGGGCAGCGCCTCCAGCGCGGCCACGCCGTGGTCCAGGTGGCGGTAGGGCACCGGCGCCTCGGCCAGCAGGCGCTCGTCCAGCGGGCGCACGTCCACCAGCAACAGAGTGCCGGCGCGCACCCGCTCGGCGGCCTGGGCCGGGGTCAGCGGCTGCACCTTCGGCGGCGCGTTCGGGTTGTCGACCACCAGGCCCTTGCCGCGCGCGTCCTCCACCCAGTCGATGCGCATGCCGTCGGCGCGGCGGGCGCTGGCGAGGTCGAACTGGGCGCGGATGCCGGCTTCCTCGCAGGCGATCGCGCCGGGGTCCAGCGGCGCCAGCTGCAGGCGCGCGTTGAAGGCCTTGTCCACCTCGATCTGCAGCGCGTAGCCCTCGCCGGCATCGGCGATGGCCTGCTGCAGCATGCGTGCCGCCGCCGGGGTGATGTGCAGCTGCGGCGGCGTGCGGTCGGGCGCGGGCAGGCCCAGCGCGGCATGCAGCTCGCCGCTGGCGGCCATCTGCAGGATGATGTCCGAGCCGCCCACCAGCTCGCCCCCGATATACAGCTGCGGGATGGTCGGCCAGTCGCCGTAGGCCTTGATGCCCTCGCGGATCTCGGGGTCGGCCAGCACGTCCACGTGCGCGTAGGTGGCGCCGGCGGCGTCCAGCGCGCCCACGGCCTTGGCCGAGAAGCCGCACTGCGGTGCGTTCGGGCTGCCCTTCATGAACAGCACCACGGGGTTGGCGGCCAGCAGGGCGTCTATGCGGGCACGCAGGGCGGGATCGAGGGACATGGGGGCATTCACGCAGATGGGGGAATGTCATTCTACGCCGCAGGGCGCGCGTGCCTGTCGAGGGCGGCCAGGTGCGTGCGGCTCAGGGGGTGGCGTCGGCCAGCAGCGTGCGCGCTACCGGCAGCGCGGTTTCGACCCAGCGTGCGTACTGCGCGGCCGACGGATGCAGGCCGTCATCGGCCAGCATCGACGGGGCGTCGCCGCCGTCGCGGCTGATTCCGGTGATGTCCACGAAGGCGATGCCACGCGCGCGGCATCGCTCGCCGGCGCTGGCGTTGCAGGCGTCCAGCTCGGCGGCGATCCGGCGCGGGCTGCGCAGCTCGCGGCGGGCGAACGGGGTCACGCCCCAGTCCGGGATCGACAGCACCAGCACCCGCTCCGCGCGCCCAGCGGCCAGCGCGGTCGCGCGCGCCAGCAGGGCGTCGAAGCTGCGCGCGTACTCCGCCAGCGGCAGGCCGCGGTACTGGTTGTTCACGCCGATCAGCAGCGAGACGAGGTCCCATTGTCCCAAGGGCTCGGCGGCATCCATCGCCGCGGAAAGTTCGTCGGTAGTCCAGCCGGTGGTGGCGAGGATGCGCGGCTCGGCGACCGCGATGCCCGCCGCGCGCAGTCCTGCGGCCAGTTGCTGCGGCCAGCGGCCGTCTGCGTGGATGCCTTCGCCGATCGTGTAGGAATCGCCGAGTGCCAGATAGCGGAGTGGGGTCATGGCGGGTGTGCAGCGTGCCTGGGAAGTCGAAGCCTAGCCCGGACGCCGCGCGGCGGTCAGGCCGGCAGCGCCAGCACCGTGATTTCCTCGCGGTCGTGGTAGAGCTGGCGGGCGCGGATCGTCAGCGGCCGGCCCGCCTGCCGCGCGAACAGGTCCAGGCACAGCCGGGTTTCCTGCCAGCGTTTCTTCATCGGCAGCTTGAGGTTGAAGATCGCCTGCCGGCACCAGCCCTCGCGCAGCCAGGTCGCCATCCGTTCGGCTACCCGGCGCGGCTGTTCCACCATGTCGCAGACCATCCAGTCCAGCGGCTGCGGCGGCTGCCAGGTGAAGCCGTCGGCGCGCAGGTGCTGCACCATGCCGGTGTCCAGCACGTGCGGGCGCAGCGGGCCGTTGTCGATCGCGGTGACGCGCAGGCCGTGGCGGGTCAGCACCCAGGTCCAGCCGCCGGGGGCGGCGCCGAGGTCGGCGGCACGCATGCCGTCGTGCAGCAGGCGCGCGCGCTCCGCATCGGTCAGCAGCACCAGCAGCGCCTCCTCCAGCTTCAGCGCCGAGCGCGAGGGCGCGTCCGCGTGCATGCGCAGGCGCGGGATGCCCAGCGGCCACGGCGCGCTGTCGGCGGGCAGGCTGCGGGCGAGGAAGGCGTGGTCGCCGGCGACGAAGCAGACGTGCAGGCGCGGCAGGCGCGGGTCGTCCTGCGCGCCGAGCAGGCCGGCCTTGCGCAGCGCCGGGCGCAGGGCGTTGCCGAGGCTGCGCGCGAGCCCGGCCAGCGGCTTGCCGGCATCGCTGTCGGGATGCTCCATCACCAGCGTGCCGAACCGGGCCTGCCCGTGCAGCGCCTGCAGCATCGGCGTGATGCGGTCGGCCGGGTCCAGCCCGCGCAGCTCGGCGAGCAGGCGCAGCTTCTGGCGCGCGAATACCAGTGTGGGAAACGGCAGCGCGCGGTCGAGCGCATCGGCATCGGCCGCGGCCGGAGTAAGGAGCAGCACGTAGCCGCTGTCGCGCTCGGTGCGCGCATAGCCGGGCAGCCCGGCCGTGCCGGCGCGCTCGCTCAGCTCGCCGGCCAGTTCCGGCTCGAAACCCTGGCGGCAGTAGCCCAGCAGGCCGTCAATAATTCGGCCCACCCAGGTCGCCGTAGGCCTTCAGCACCGCACGCGCGGCGTCGCGCTCGATGTCGCGCACGACCTCGATGCCGCGGCCGGCGAGTTCGCCCACCCAGTCCGCCGGCAGCGGGCCTTCGTCGAACGCGGTCAGCGCCTCCACGTCCTCGGCACGCGCACCGATCAGCAGGCGGTCGATCCCGGCCCATACGGTGGCGCCGTAGCACTGGCAGCACGGCTGCGCCGAAGTCGCCAGCGTCACCGGGCCGCCCAGCGCGTTCAGCCGGAACTGCTGCAGGCGCTGCTGCGCCAGCATGTAGGCCATCATCTCGGCATGCGCCGCCGAGCAGCTCTGGCGCACCACCCGGTTCACGCCGACCGCCACCAGCTGGTCCTGCGGCCCGAACACCGCGGCGCCGAACGGACCGCCGCTGGCGTGTTCGACGTTCAGGCGCGACAGCTCGATCGCGAAGCCCACCTTGGCCGCGTCGGTGGAGAAGTCGCGGCCGGCGAGCTCCAGTTCCATCACCCACACGGGCAGGGTGAGATGCAGTTGCACGGGCAGGGGCATCGGCACGGTTCAGGCCTTCTGCGACCAGGTATCGCGCAGGGTCACGCTGCGGTTGAACACCGGCTTGCCCGGCGCGTGGTCGTAGCGGTCGGCCACGAAATAGCCCAGGCGCTCGAACTGGAAGCCCTGTTCCGGCGCGGCCTGCGCGGCGGCCGGCTCCACGTAGCCGGTGACCACGCGGCGCGAGTCGGGATTCAGGTAGTCGCGGTAGCTCTTGCCGTCCTCGTCGGTGTCCGGGTTCGGCACCGTGAACAGGCGGTCGTACAGGCGGATTTCCGCCGGCACCGCATGCTTCGCGCTGACCCAGTGGATGGTGCCTTTCACCTTGCGGTTGGCGCCCTCCATGCCGGGGCGCGAGGCGGGGTCCAGCGTGCAGCGCAGTTCGAGGATGCGGCCGGCGGCGTCCTTCACCACGTCGTCGCAGCGCATGATGCCGGCGCCGCGCAGGCGCACCTCGCCGCCGACGGTCAGGCGCTTGAAGCCCGGCGGCGGCACTTCCTCGAAGTCCTCGCGCTCGATCCACAGTTCGCGCGAGAACGGGAGGCCGCGTTCGCCCTGCGCCGCGTCCTTCGGGTGGTTGGAAAACGTCAGCGTTTCCTCGTGGTTGGCATCGAGGTTGGTCAGCACGACCTTCAGCGGGTCGATCACCGCCATCCGCCGCGGCGCGTGCGCATCCAGGTCGTCGCGCAGCGCGCCTTCGAGGACGGAGATGTCCAGCAGCGAGTTCTGCTTGCTGATGCCCACGCGCTCGACCATCAGCTTCAGCGCCGAGGGCGTGTAGCCACGGCGGCGGATGCCCTGCAGGGTGGGCATGCGCGGATCGTCCCAGCCGTCCACCAGCCCGTCTTCCACCATCGCCAGCAGCTTGCGCTTGCTCATCACCAGGTAGTTGAAGTTCAGGCGCGAGAACTCGATCTGGCGCGGCTTGCCGGCTTCCAGCGGCAGGCCCTTGGCGGCCAGCGGCGCCAGCAGGTCGGGAGTGCCGGCCAGGTCCACCTTGTCCACGCACCAGTCGTACAGCGGGCGGTGGTCCTCGAACTCCAGCGTGCACA
>CAYYAT010000080.1:0-7157 GCA_964469595.1 uncultured Thermomonas sp. | reverse complement strand
CGGCGTCGCCGCCGATCACGATCTGGCCAGGCGAGTTGTAGTTGGCCGGCACCACCACCTGCGCGCCGGAAGCCTCCGTGCACACGGCCTCGACCAGCGCATCCTCGGCGCCGAGCACGGCCGCCATCGCGCCGGTGCCGGCAGGCGCGGCCTCCTGCATCAGCTGGCCGCGGATGCGCACCAGGTGCGCACCGTCGCGCAGCGACAGGGCGCCGGCGGCGACCAGCGCGGTGTATTCGCCCAGGCTATGCCCGGCCAGCACGGCCGGCTGTGCGCCGCCCTGCGCCTGCCACAGGCGCCACACCGCCACACCCGCGGCCAGCAGCGCCGGCTGGGTGAACTCGGTGCGGTTGAGCATTTCCTCCGGGCCGCCCTGCGAGAGCGCCCACAGATCCACGCCGGCACCGTCCGAGGCTTCCTCGAACGTGGCTTTGACCGAAGGATGGAGCTCCGAGAGCTCGGCCAGCATGCCGATGGATTGCGAGCCTTGGCCAGGGAATACCAGAGCAAGCGGCGATGTGGACATGGGCGACTCGTTCACGCGGTGGATTCAGGCCGGGCGCGCAACGGCGCCGGCAGCGGGCCGGGCATGATACGGGCAATCCCTCCAGCCCGTCTGTACCGGGGCGTATGCACTCCTCGGGCAGTTGCATGGCGTGGCGGCATCGCGCCACGCCCGCGGGCCGGTTCGCGCTCAGTAGCGCAGCAGGGCCGAGCCCCAGGTGAAGCCGCCGCCGAACGCTTCCAGCAGCAGCAGCTGGCCGCGCTGCACCCGACCCGAACGTACGGCCTCATCCAGCGCCAGCGGCACCGAACCCGAAGACGTGTTGCCGTGGCGATCCACGGTGACCACCACGCGATCCATCGGCATCTCCAGCCGCTTGGCGGTCGCCTCGATGATGCGCAGGTTGGCCTGGTGCGGCACCAGCCAGTCGATCGCGGCGCGCTCCAGGCCATTGGAGTCCAGCGCCTCGTCGACGACGGCATCCAGCGCCTTCACCGCGTGCTTGAACACCTCGTTGCCGGTCATCATCACGCGCACGCCGGCATTGTGCTCGCCCGGCTTGAACCCGGCGGACACGCCCACCGGATTCCACAGCAGCTCCTTCTTGCTGCCGTCGGCGTGCATGTGGGTGCTGAGGACGCCGGTCTCGGCATCGGCCTTCAGCACCACCGCGCCGGCACCGTCGCCGAACAGCACGCAGGTGCCGCGGTCGCTCCAGTCCAGCATGCGGGTGAGGGTCTCGGCGCCGATCACCAGCGCCGTCTTCGCGGCGCCCGAACGGATGAACTTGTCGGCGATGGTCAGCGCGTAGATGAAGCCCGAGCAGGCCGCGTTGACGTCGAACGCCGGGCAGCCGGCGATCCCCAGCTTGTGCTGGATCAGGCAGGCGGTGGACGGGAAGATCAAATCCGGCGTGGTGGTGCCAACCACGATCAGGTCGATTTCGTCCGCACCGACGCCGGCGGCCTCGAGCGCGCGCAGCGCCGCCTGGTAGCCGAGATCGCTGGTGGTCTCGCCTTCCGCCGCGACGTGGCGCTCGCGGATGCCGGTGCGCGCGGCGATCCACTCGTCGCTGGTGTCCACCATCTTCGCCAGGTCGTCGTTGGTCAGCACTTTCTCCGGCAGGTAGCTGCCGGTGCCGGCGATGCGGGCGAAAATGCGGTGTTCGGTCTGGCTCATGCGGTGGGGTTCTCCCTGGCGATCGGACAAGAGTAGCCGATCGCCGGATGCGGGCGGCGCGCGCAAAACGCGACGGCAAAAAACGCCGACGGCCGCACCATCGGGTGCGGCCGGGCGGCGTCAGCGACAGCGGCCTTGCGGCCGGCGATCACTCTTCGTCGACGACCTTGGTCTTCGGGGCCACGACCTGCTTGCCGCGGTAGTAGCCGTCGGCGGTGACGTGGTGGCGCAGGTGGGTCTCGCCGCTGGTCGGATCGGTGGCCAGCTGCTTGGCGGACAGGGCGTCGTGCGCGCGGCGCATGCCGCGGCGGGACGGGGAAACGCGGGACTTCTGAACGGCCATGGGACAACTCCAAAAAACGATACGTGATGCTGGATGCGACGATCGGCGGTGAGCTGCGGATTATCGCACTATTCCTTCTTCCACCCCGACAGCGCCGCGAACGGGCTGGCCTGGGCCACCTCTTCGGCGGTCGGCGCGAACTCGCGCTCCACCGCCTCGGCATCGGGCGATACCGGCACCACCGGCAACGCCAGAATCAACTCGTCCTCGACCAGGTCGACCGGCCGCAGCAGGCCATCCGGCGCCACCAGCAGCGCCTCGTAGCCGGCCGGCAGGGCCGCCTCGTCGGCCTCGTCGCGGATCAGGCCCAGCCGCTGCTGCAGGCGCACCGGCAGCAGGAAGCGCTGCAGGCTGCGCTGGCATTCCAGCGGCAGGTCGGCCTCGATTCGCAGCTCGGCATACGGCAGCTGCATCGCGTCGGTGCCGAACGCCAGCACGAAGCGGGCCTCGCCATCGTCGTCAAGCAGGCTGCCACGCAGGCGCGACATCGCCGCCAGCGGCACCCGGCCTTCGAACTCGCGCCGGGCCGCCACCATGCGCCAGGCATCCAGAACCTCGGGAATGCGGCTGGCGGATGGCTCGGACATAAGGCGCGGCATCCTACGGATTCGCGGCTTTTCTGTCAAATCAACACGATAGCCGCAGCCTCCCGCGCGGCGCCGGGTTTGCGCCCCCCGGCGTCCTCGCGCAGACTGCGCCGATGTCGCCGGGACTGATCCTGCTCCTCGTATTCGCCGCCTTCGCCGCGGCCAGCCTCTGGCTGGCGCTGCGCGTGCATCGCCGCAGCCGCCACCGCCAGCTCGCCATCGGCCGCGTGCTGGATGCCGCCGACGCGCTGGAGGAACGCCTGCGCGCGGCGCGCAGCGAGCTGGAGACGGTCGCCGCCGACGCCGACAACCCGGTGTTGGGCGCGATGCAGGAACTGCTGCGCCAGCGCCTGTGGCTGCAGCAGCATGCGCAGTCGGCCAGCCTGGAGTCGTTGCAGCAGATGCGCGAATCGCTGGACGCCGCGCGCAGCCGGATCGACACGCAGCTGCGGCGGGTGGACCGCGCCCGCGCGGAGGCATCGCCATGAGCCGGCTGGTGCTGGCTTCCACCTCGCGCTACCGGCGCGAACTGCTGCAGCGGCTGCGATTGCCGTTCGACACCGCGCGCCCGGACGTGGACGAAACCGCCCTGCCCGGCGAGCCCCCGCGCGCGCTGGCGCAGCGGCTGGCGCAGGCCAAGGCCGCGGCGGTCGCGCAAACCCTGCACGGCATGGACGCCTGGGTACTGGGCTCCGATCAGGTCGCCGATCTGGACGGCACGCCGCTGGGCAAACCCGGCGGTCGCGCCGCGGCACTGGCCCAGCTGCGCGCAATGGCTGGCCGCGGCGTGCGCTTCCATACCGCGCTGTGCCTGGCGCACCCGGACGGCCGCCGCCTGCACGACGTGGACCTCACCGAGGTCCGGCTGCGCGCGCTGGACGATGCCGAAATCGCGCGCTACGTGGATGCCGAACAGCCGTTCGACTGCGCCGGCAGCTTCAAGTCGGAAGGGCTGGGGATCGTGCTGTTCGAGGCGATCGACAACCACGACCCGACCGCGCTCATCGGGCTGCCGCTGATCGCGACCGCCCGCCTGCTGCGGCAGGCGGGTTTCCTACTGCCGTAGCCGGCGCCGCCGCGCAGGCCGGCAAGGGCGCGCCATCGGCGGCCGCCCGCAGCCCGAAGCGCTTGCCGCCACCAACCACCAGCAGCACCTGCGCCGCCGGCAGGCCGCCCAGCTGGGCGCACAGCCAGCGCCGGTACTCCGCCTCGCCGTCGAAGCCGGCGTGCTCGGGGCTGGCCACCAGCAGCCACGACCGCGGCAGCGCGCGCGGCGACTCCACCAGCAGGCCCCACAGCGCCAGCTGCGACTGGCGTCCGTGCTTGCGGTTCAGCGGATGGTCGAGCACGGGGATGTCGGGATCGCCCAACGCGAAGCCCAGCTCCGCGCCCAGCTTGAAATCGGCCGCCAGCAGGCGGGTCTGCGGCGGCAGCCCGGCACGCCGCGCGCGCACCTCCCGCGCCAGCGCCTGCCAGTCCGAGAAATTGGCCGGATACAGCCCGTGCGCGGCGGCCCAGGCGCGCCCCTGCGGCAGCGCGGCCATCAGGCAATAGCCCAGCGCCAGCGCCTGCCCGAGGCCGAGCACGACCCAGGTCGCGCGCCGCCAGGGGCGCGCCCAGCCGGCCAGCACCGCCGGCACCAGCGGCAGCAGCGCCACGTGCCCGGGCAGCGGCCAATGGAAGCTCACCCGTTGGCGGTCGGCGAAGAACCCCAGCAGGAAGAAGCCGCCCGCCAGCAGCGCCCCGCACAGCGCCAGGCAACGCGCAGCCGGGCGCGGATCGTGCAGCCCGCGCCAGGCCGCCAGCAGCAGCGCCAGCAGCAGCAGCGGCGTGGCCAGCAGCGATTGCAGCGCGCCCAGGCGCAGGCCCTGCCAGTCGAACGTCCACGGGTTGCGCTCGACCAGCTGGAAGCGCAGCCCGGCCTCGGCGTGCTGCGCGTTCCACAGCAGCAGTGGCAGCCACGCCAGCGCACCGATCGCTAGCGCCGCCCACAGCCACGGCTGCCGCAGCGCGCGCCGGCCCTCGCGCAGCAGCAGCAGGGCCAGGCCGCCGGCCAGCAGCACCGCCGCGAAGCGGTAGTGCGTCAGCCCGCCGATCACCAGCCCCAGCGCCAGTTCCGCCGCCGTCGCCGCATCCACCCGGCGCAGCGCGCGCAGGCAGGCATCCAGGCACAGCAGGCTGGCCAGCAGCAGCGGCACGTCAGGCAGCGCCAGCAGGCCCAGGGTGCCGCCGAGTGGCAGCAGCAGGAACAGCAGGCCCGCGCGCCAGCCGGTGGCAGGATCGCACTCGCGCGCGGCCATCCGCACCAGCAGCCACGGCAGCAGCGCGCCGATCAGCAAAAACGGCAGCCGCAGTCCCAGCGGGGTCGCCCCGAACAGCGCCCCCCCCAGCCGCGCCAGCCATGCGGTCAGCGCCGGCAGGTCGGAATAGGCCCAGGCCAGGTGCTGGCCTTCCTGCCAGTAGAAGGCCTCGTCAACGAACAGCGGCAGCCGCGCCGCCAGCATCAGCTTGAGCGCGCACAGCAGCAGCCAGGTCCCGATGAACCAGCGGCGCGCCGGGTCCGCGCGTCCCGCCGCATCCATTGCCACGCCTGCCGCCGTATCCATGGGTGCGATTCCCGCCGCGTTCGCCGCAACGTGCATGCCCGGGCGTCCTCGCTACACTGCCCCTTCCCCCCGAGACCCATGCCATCGACATGTCCGCGATCCCGGCTCCGGCGCAGATGCTACCCGATGCCCTGCAGCAGTCCCTGCGCGAGGCGCAGGCGCAGGTCAACCAGCTGGTACTGGGCAAGCCGCAGCAGGTGCGGCTGGCCTTCGTGGCCCTGCTGGCGGACGGGCACCTGCTGATCGAGGACCTGCCCGGCCTCGGCAAGACCACCCTGGCGCATGCGCTGGCCGCCACCCTCGGGCTGGAGTTCGCGCGCGTGCAGTTCACCTCCGACCTGCTGCCGTCCGACATCCTCGGGGTCTCGGTGTACGAGGCGCAGGCGCGCCGCTTCGAGTTCCACCCCGGCCCGGTGTTCACCCACGTGCTGCTGGCCGACGAGATCAACCGCGCCCCGCCGCGCACCCAGAGCGCCCTGCTGGAGGCGATGGCCGAGCACCAGGTCAGCCTGGACGGCCAGACCCGGCGCCTGCCGGAGCCGTTCCTGGTGATCGCCACCCAGAACCCGGTGGACCTGTCGGGCACCTACCCATTGCCGGATTCGCAGCTCGACCGCTTCCTGCTACGGCTGGCGCTGGGGTATCCGGACGATGCCACCGAACGCGCCCTGCTGGCCGGGGCCGACCGCCGCGACCTGATCGCCGGGGCGCGCCCGCTGCTGGATGCGCCGCGCATCCTCGCGCTGCGCCGCGCGGTGCTGGAGGTGCATGCCGGCGACGCCCTGCTGGACTACGTGCAGGCGCTGCTGGCGCGCAGCCGCAAGCAGCCCGGGGTGCGGGTGGGGCTGTCGCCGCGCGCCGGGCTGGCCCTGCTGCGGGCGGCGCGCGCGCATGCCCTGCTGCTGGGGCGCGCGCACGTGGTGCCCGAGGACGTGCAGGCGCTGTTCCCGGCGGTGGCCGAACACCGGCTGGTGGCGGAGGCCGACGCATCCGTCGCCCAGCTCGCCAAGACCATCCTGCACGCGGTGGCGGTGGACTGAGCATGCTGGCGGCACTGCGCCAGCGCATCCGCGGGTGGACCCGCCCGCGTGCGCCGGAGACGCTGCCGGTGCAACTGGATCGACGCCGCATCTACGTCCTGCCCACCGCCAGCGGGCTGTTTTTCGCCGCGCTGCTGGCGGCGATGCTGCTGGGCGCGCTGAACTTCAACAACAATCCCGGCCTGCTGCTGGCGCTGCTGCTGGCGGGCGCCGCCCATACCAGCCTGGTGGCCGCCCATTTGCAGCTCTCCGGGCTACGGATCGAGGCGGTCGCCGCCGAGCCGGTGGCGGCCGGAAGCACGCTGCCGCTGCGCATCGCCATCAGCTGCGCGGATACGCGCATGCGCCGCGGACTGCGCATCGCCTGCGGTCGCGAGGCTGCGACCACCCTGCCGCTGCTGGATGCGCGCGGCGCCACCGCCGAACTGCACCTGCCCGCGCCGCATCGCGGCCCGTGGCCGCTGCCGCGCCTGACCCTCTCCAGCGTGCAGCCGCTGGGCCTGGCCCGCGCCTGGGCCTATGTGTGGCCGGCGCAGTCGCTGCTGGTGTATGCCGCGCCGGAACCGCAGGCCCCGCCGCTGCCGGCGGCAGCCGGTGTCCAGGGCCGCGCCCGGCCCAGCCGCAGCGGCGAGGACCCGCACCACCTGCGCGACTACCGCACCGGCGACGCGCTGCGGGCGGTGGCCTGGAAGGCCTCCGCGCGGCACGCCAGCCTGCTGGTGCGCGAGGACGAGCAGCAGCAGGCTGGCGAACTGCACCTGGACTGGCAGCAGACCGCCGGGCTGCCCTACGAGCAGCGCATCAGCCGGCTGGCGCGCTGGGTGGACGAAGCCGAACGCGAAGGCCGCCGCTACGCGCTGGCGGTGCCGGGGCAGCCGGCGATTGCCGCCGGTCATG
>CAYYAT010000079.1:0-7167 GCA_964469595.1 uncultured Thermomonas sp. | reverse complement strand
TCGAGGCCATCACCGCCAGCAGCACCTGCGCGGTGCAGATGTTGGAGGTGGCCTTCTCGCGGCGGATGTGCTGCTCGCGGGTCTGCAGGGTCAGGCGGTAGGCCGGCTTGCCTTCGGCGTCGACCGACACGCCGATCAGGCGGCCCGGCATGGAGCGCTTGTAGGCGTCGCGGCAGGCCATGAACGCGGCGTGCGGGCCGCCGAAGCCGAACGGCACGCCGAAGCGCTGGCTGTTGCCGACCACGATGTCC
The DNA here is from genome assembly GCA_964469595.1 of uncultured Thermomonas sp. Taxonomy (GTDB): domain Bacteria; phylum Pseudomonadota; class Gammaproteobacteria; order Xanthomonadales; family Xanthomonadaceae; genus Thermomonas. The sequence continues at coordinate 6,916 of CAYYAT010000079.1, read as the reverse complement.
GCGCCCATCTCGCCCGGCGGTTTCAGCAGGGTCAGGGCCAGCAGGTCGGTGGCGACCACGAACAGCGCGTTGTGTGCATGGATGGCCTCGGCGTCCTTTTCCCAGTCGGCGATCCAGCCGCTGGACGCCGGGTACTGCGCCAGCACGCCGAAGTAGTCGCCTTCGGCGATCGCGGCGTGCACCGCGTCGGTGCCGCGCACCACGTTCACCTTCAGGCCCAGCGGCTCGGCGCGGGTCTGCAGCACCTCGATGGTCTGCGGATGGGTGTCGCCAATCACCAGGAAGGTGTCGGACTTCGACTTCGCGGAGCGCTTCGCCAGGGTCATCGCCTCGGCCGCGGCGCTGGCCTCGTCGAGCAGCGAGGCGTTGGCGATGTCCATCCCGGTGAGATCGGCCACCATGGTCTGGAAGTTGATGAGGGCTTCCATGCGGCCCTGCGAGATCTCCGCCTGGTAGGGGGTGTAGGCGGTGTACCAGGCCGGGTTCTCGAGGATGTTGCGCAGGATGACGTTGGGCGTGTGGGTGCCGTAGTAGCCCTGGCCGATGAAGCTCTTGAACACCTGGTTCTTCTGCGCGATCGCGCGGATCTTCGCCAGCGCCTCGACTTCGGTCATCGCCTCCGGCAGCGCCAGCGGCGCCTCCGACTTGATGGCGGTCGGGACGATGGCATCGGTGAACGCCTCCAGCGACTCGAAGCCGAGCGTGCGCAGCATGTGCGCGATCTCGACGTCGTTGGGGCCGATGTGGCGTTCGATGAAGGCGTCGTGGTGCTCGAGCGAGCGGAGCGAGGGCTGGGTCATGGCGGCATCCGGGGGCGCGATCGCGCGGGGAGGGGATGCCCGCTCTGTCCTTCTGCCTGAGAGTTTTAAAGCGCGCGGGCGGGGAGGGTGGTCCGCGCGGCTTCGTGCCCCTTCGGCGCCGACACCGCCCGGTGGGTTGGGCGTGCCGATCTCTCCAGAGTGTGGTCACACGGCGGTCTTGGGCCTGAGCGATTCCGGGCGGTTGCGCCTTCGGCAGCGTCGCGGGACGAGGTCCGCGCGCTTCTCCCTCCGTGTGGCCGCGATTATACAGGCCGGGCGGGCCCGGAGGCCGCCGCCGGTCGCCGTCTCCGTACAATCGGTCGATGCCCGCGTCATCGCCGCCGCCACCCCGTCGCCTGGCCCTGTTGCTGGGCGGGCTGGCCATGTTCGGGCCGTTCTCGATCGACACCATCTTCCCGGCCTTCCCGCAGATTGGCGCGCAGCTGGGGGCCGACAAGCTGGCGATGCAGCAGACCATCAGCGCCTACCTGCTGGCCTATGCGGCCATGAGCCTGGTGCATGGCCCGCTGTCGGACGCGCTGGGCCGCAAGCGGGTGATCCTGGGCGGGCTGGGGGTGTTCGTGCTGGCCTCGCTGGGCTGCGCGCTGGCCACCACCCTGCCGCAGCTGCTGGCGTTCCGCGCCCTGCAGGGCCTCAGCGCCGGGGTGGGGCTGATCGTCGGGCGGGCGGTGATCCGCGACGTGCTGCACGGCCATGCCGCCCAGCGCCTGATGAGCCAGGTCTCGATGATCTTCGGCATCGCCCCCGCGGTGGCGCCGATCCTGGGCGGCTGGCTGCTGGGCTGGCAGCGCTGGCCGGCGATCTTCTGGTTCCTGGCGGCGTTCGCGACGCTGCTGGCGCTGGCGGTGTGGCGCGCGCTGCCCGAGACCCATCCGCCGCCGGCGCGCCTGCCGCTGCGGCCGCGGCCGCTGCTGCGTGGCTACCTCGGCATCGGCCGCCATCCGCGCTTCCTGCGGCTGTCGATGGCGGCCGGCTTCAACTTCGGCGCGCTGTTCCTGTACATCGCCTCGGCCCCGGCCTTCGTGCTCGACCTGCTGGGCCTGGGCGAGCGCCAGTTCGGCTGGTTCTTCATCCCCATGATCGCCGGGATGATGCTGGGCGCGTTCGTCTCCGGGCGTGCCGCCGGCCGCATCGATGGCCGCCGCCTGGCCAACCTCGGGTTCACCTGTTCCGGCGTCGCGATGCTGCTGGACATCGGCTACAACCTCGGGGTGGCCGCGCCGGCGGTGCCGTGGGCGGTGCTGCCGGTCAGCCTGCATGCGTTCGGGATCGCGCTGGCGTTCCCGGTCATCACCCTGGCCATCCTCGACCTGTTCCCGCGCCAGCGCGGCAGCGCGTCCTCGCTGCAGGCGTTCTTCGGGCTGCTGGTGAATGCCGTGATCGCCGGCGTGCTCTCGCCGCTGGTCAGCGCCAGCGGCCTGCACCTGGCGCTGGGCGCTGCGGCCTTCGTGCTGGTCGGCTGGCTGTTCTGGCGCTGGGAAGGCCATTCCTGGCGGCAGGCGCTGCGGGTGCCCGAGGAACCGGCGGCGCTGGAGCCCAGCGAGCTATAGGCGGATGACTCGTCGCCGGCGCGTGCGCAGTCAGCGCGCCCGGCCCGCGCGCATCGCCAGATAGACCGGTAGTCCTGCCAGCAGCAGCACCGCGCCCCAGGCCAGCGCCTCGGCACCGGCGCCGCTCAGCGCATACAGGCTGTACAGCAGCGCCAGCGCCGCGACGATCCGCCCGCCGCCGCTGCCGCGTCGCAGCCAGGCCGCGCTGCTGGCCGCATACGGCAGCAGGATGGCCGAGGTGGAGATCAGCAGGATGAAGGTGAACAGCGCCACCAGCGAGCGGCTGTAGCTGGCGATCACCAGCACGGTGGCCAGGCTGCTGCCGGCCAGCAGGCCGAAGGCCGGGGTGCCGCGCGCATCGCGGCGTGCGAATGCGCGTGGGAACAGGCCATCGGCGGCCGCGGCCAGCGACACCTGCGCGCAGACCAGCACCCAGCCGTTGATGGCGCCGAAGGTGGCCACCGCCGCCAGCGCCGCGACCGCGAGGCCGGCACCGGGGCCCCAGGTGCGCGCGGCGGCGTCCGCCATCGGCGCGCCCGAGGTCTTCAGCACGTCGGCCGGCACCAGCCCGATCACCACCGTGCAGGCCAGCAGCGTGGCCACGCCCGCCAGCAGGGTGCCGAGCACGGTGGCGCGCGGGATGGTGCGCGCCGGGTCGCGGATGGCCCCGGCCGGCACCGTCGCCACCTCCAGCCCGCACAGCGCCCACATGGTGAGGATCACGGTGGTGTTGGCCACCTGCGGCAGCGACTGTCCGCTGGGATTGAACGGCACGTAGCGGCCGGGCTCCAGCCACCACAGCGCCACCAGCCCGAACAGCAGCAGTGGCAGCAGCTTCAGCGCGGTCAGCAGTACCTGCATGCGCCCGGCCTCGCGCAGCCCCGCCAGGTTCACCAGCGTGCACGTCCACAGCGCCGCCAGCGCGCACAGCGCCGCGCGCAGCGGGGTGGCGGTCAGCGCGGGGAACAGCGCGCCCAGGCTGCCGGCGAAAGCCACCGCGATCGCCGCCATGCCGGACCAGATCGAGACCCAGTAGCTCCATGCGATCGCGAACCCGGCGCGGTCGCCGAAGCCGCGCCGGGCATAGGCGTACGGCCCGCCGGTGTGCGGCCACTGCACCGCCAGGCGGGCGAAAGTGGCGGCCAGCAGCAGCGCGCCGGCCAGCGCGACGGCCCAGCCCAGCAAGCTGGCGGCGCCATACGGCGCCAGTGCCGCCGGCAGCAGGAACACGCCGCTGCCGATCATGCTGCCCACCACCAGCGCGGTGGCCGCCCAGACTCCCAGCGGGCGCGGCGGATTCACGCGCCCGCATCCGCGCGGTAGGCCGCGCGCAGCAGCTCGTGGAAGTGGTGCACGCCTGTCTCGCGCAGCGGGTTCAGGCGGCCCGGCACGTAGCTGCCGGAGGCCATCCCGCGCTGCACGTCCTCGCAGATGGAAAGATCCTCGTGCTGCACCTGGTCACTGAAGGCGATGTCGGCCTCGCGCCGCGCGGGGTCGGCATCGGCGGCATAGTAGCTGTCGAACAGGACGCGGCAGCGGTCCACGCCCAGCGGGATCACGGTATTGGTCTGCAGCCGCCCGGGCAGGATGTTGAGCATGGTGTTCGGCCACAGCCAGTAGTACAGCGCATCGCCGTTGCCGTACAGCGCCGGGTCGCTCTCCAGCGGGCTCCACTGCAGGCTGTGCCAGCGCATCAGCTCGGTGCGGTAGCTGCGGTAGTCCAGCAGCCTGTTGAGCCCCGGGTGCACGTGCGGGACGTGGTAGCCCTCGAGGTAGTTGTCCACGTACACCTTCCAGTTGCAGGCGATGTCGTAGGCCACACGGTGGTGCCCGCCGTAGCCGGCCAGATCGCGCTCCGCGCCCAGCCGCGCGTCGATGCCGGCGATGAAGGCGTCGAAATCCGGCGCGCCGCTTGCTTCGATCGCGGCGAACACCAGCCCCTGCCAGACGCGCACCGCCAGCGACGGAAGCCGCACGTCGGCCATCTCGAAGCCTGCCGCGCCCTGCATCTCGGGGGCCGCGCGCAGGCGCCCGTCCAGGGTGTAGGTCCAGCCGTGGTAGCGGCAGCGCAGCGCCTTCGCGCCGCGGCCGTCGCACCGCGCGATCGGGCCGGCGCGGTGGCGGCAGACGTTGTGCAGCACGTGGATCGCACCGTCGTGATCGCGCACCGCCAGCACTGGCAGCCCGGCCAGGTCGGCCACCACGTGATCGCCCGGCTGCGGCAGCTGGCTGACGTGCGCCACCAACTGCCAGCTGCGGGAAAACACTGCGCGACGGTCGCGGCCCGGCACCGCCGGATCGACGTAGAAGCGCGCCGGCAGCGCGGTGGCGGTGGCGGGGTCCTGCGGGGCGAGGTCGGCGTCCATGCGCGGAGTATCGCCCCGAACGTAGGCAAAAACGAAGGCGGGCGAGGGCCAGGGCGAAGCAGCGCTGGTGTGCCGTTCGCGGCGCCCGCGCTCAGGCGGGGAACCGCAGCGTTCCGTCGGCATCCACCAGGCCGTGCGCGCGCAGCCAGGCCCAGGCGGACTCGGCATCGTGCTCGACGTAGGCGCGCGCCGAGCCGAGGCGGAAGGTGTAGCCCCAGGCATCCATGTCGGCCCAGACCCGATCGCGGCCGACGCCGGGCAGGGCGTCGCCGAGCAGGCCCTGCAGCACGCAGACCGCGTCCTCCTCCGGGACCGAGTCGGTGGCGTCGGTATGGATGGCCGCGCGCCGCTCCGGCGGCAGCACGATCAGGTGCCCGGCCTCGTGCAGCAGCGAGTGCACCGGGGTATCGGCGCGCGCATACACCGTGGTGCCGATGATCCCGGCCTCCGGCTCTCCCCAGTAGCTGCCGGGGATGGCCGCGCCGTCGGGCACCTGCGCGAGCGCCAGGCCGTAGCGTTCCAGCAGCGCGCGCGGCGCGGTGAAGCCGATGTCGGCCAGCCGCAGCACGTCGGCGGCGGGCAGGGTGCCGTGCGGGGGGTGCGGCGATGGCATCTGCGGCGTGGGTCCGGCAGTTGCGGGGCGGAGGCTGGCGAGGACGCGCGCGAGGACGGGCTCAGGCACCGGCGGGAGCACCGCCGCGGTCGGGTAGCGACACCGAGATGTCCAGCACGTCGTGTTCGCCGTCCTTGATCAGGTCCACCTTCACCGCGTCGGCTTCCACCGCCACGTACTTGCTGATCACTTCCAGGATCTCGCGCCGCAGCAGCGGCATGTAGTCGGGCGCGCCAGCCGAACTGCGCTCCTGCGCGATGATGATCTGCAGGCGGTTCTTGGCGGTCTGCGCGGTGTTCTTCTTGGGCTTGAGGAAGTCGAAGATGGACATGCGTCAGCCCCCGAACAGCTTGCTGAAGAAGCCCTTCTTCTCGACCGTGGTGAAGCGCAGCGGGCGATCCTCGCCTAGCAGCCGCGCCACCGCGTCGTCGTAGGCCTGGCCGGCGATCGACTCCGCGTCCATGATCACCGGCTCGCCCTTGTTGGACGCGTTCAGCACGTCGCCCGACTCGGGGATCACGCCGATGGTCTTCAGTCCCAGCACTTCCTCCACGTCGGCGATCGAGAGCATCTCGCCGCTCTCCACCCGCGCCGGGCTGTAGCGGGTCAGCAGCAGGTGCGCGGTGACCTCGCCGTCGTTGCGCTCGGCGCGGTGGGTCTTGGAGGCCAGCAGGCCCAGCACGCGGTCGGAGTCGCGCACCGAGGAGACTTCCGGGTTCACCACCACCACCGCGCGGTCGGCGAAGTACATCGCCAGGAACGCGCCTTTCTCGATCCCGGCCGGGCTGTCGCACAGGATGTAGTCGAAGCCGTCGGCGGCCAGTTCCTTCAGCACCTTCTCCACGCCGTCCTTGCTCAGCGCGTCCTTGTCGCGGGTCTGGCTGGCGGCCAGCACGTACAGGTTGTCGAAGCGCTTGTCCTTGATCAGGGCCTGCTTGAGCGTGGCCTCGCCGTGGATGACGTTGACGAAGTCGTACACCACCCGCCGCTCGCAGCCCATGATCAGGTCGAGGTTGCGCAGGCCGACGTCGAAGTCGATCACGGCGACCTTCTTGCCGTGGCGCGCGAGTCCGGTGGCGAGGCTGGCGCTGGTCGTGGTCTTGCCCACGCCGCCCTTGCCCGAGGTGATGACGATGATTTCGGCCAAGTTGGCTTCTCCGTAATGGGCCGGGGGCTCAGTCGAGCGCCGCCAGCCTGAGTTGTCCGTGGTCCAGCCAGACCTGCACGGCCTTGCCGCGCAGGTCCGCCGGGATGTCTTCCAGCACTTTGTAATGGCCTGCCACCGCCACCAGTTCCGCATGGAACTCGCGGCAGAAGATGCGGGCTTCGGTATTCCCCTGCGCGCCGGCCAGGGCGCGGCCGCGCAGGGCCCCATAGATGTGGATGCTGCCATCGGCCAGCACCTCGGCGCCAGCACCCACGGTGGACAGCACGGTCAGGTCGCGCTGCTCGGCGTACACCTGCTGGCCCGAACGCACCGGGGCGGACTGGATCAGGCCGGGCTTGCCGTCGCCGGCGCGCGTGGCGGGCGGCGGGGGCGCTGCCGCCGGAGCCGGAGCGGGAGGG
>CAYYAT010000078.1:0-7179 GCA_964469595.1 uncultured Thermomonas sp. | reverse complement strand
AGCCCGAGGTGCAGGTCTCGCGCACCACCCCTGCCGACAGCAGCGGCACCCGCGGCTTCAGTCGCTCCCAGAGCCAGATCGCCAGGCGCTCGCTGGTGGGGTTTTCCAGGCCCTCGATGTCGTTGAGGTAATGGTGGTCCAGCTGCTCGTACAGCGGCAGGAAGGCGGCCTTGAGGTCGGCGAAATCCATCACCCAGCCGGTCTCGGCGCCAAGCTCGCCGCTGACGTGCAGTTCGATCCCGAACGAATGCCCGTGCAGGCGCGCGCACTTGTGCCCGGCCGGCACGTTCGGCAGGCGATGCGCGGCTTCGACGGTGAAGGTCTTGTAGATGTCCATGCGGGCACGCCGGGGCCGGGCCACGAGGGGCGGCCGGAAACGAACAACCCCGCCAGGACGCGGGGTTGGGATGGCTGCGCGTTGGTGGCTATGGGTGGACTCGAACCACCGACCCCAGCATTATGAGTGCTGTGCTCTAACCGGCTGAGCTACATAGCCAACGCGGAGCCGGGCATTATCCTGATCCTCCCGGCCCGCGTCAATTCGTCGCGCGGGCGCTTGCCCGCCCCGGCGGCGGCTGGCACAGTCGGGCCATCGCTTGTTGCAAGGAGTCCGCCTCGTGGTCGATCCGGACGGCTTCCGCCCCAACGTCGGCATCGTGCTGATGCAGGAAGACGGCCGCCTGTTCTGGGCGCGCCGGGTGCGCCGCGATGGCTGGCAGTTCCCGCAGGGTGGCATCCACACCGACGAGACTCCGCTGGAGGCCATGCACCGCGAATTGCGCGAGGAAACCGGGCTGCGGCCGGAGCACGTGGAAGTGCTGGGCGCCACCCCCGGCTGGCTGCGCTACCGGCTGCCGCCGCACGCGATCCGCCACCGCGACCGGCTGGTCTGCATCGGCCAGAAGCAGGTGTGGTTCCTGCTGCGCTTCCGCGGCCAGGAGCGCGACCTGCGCCTGGACCTGACCGATTCCCCCGAGTTCGACGACTGGCGCTGGGTGGACTACTGGTATCCGCTCGCGCACGTGGTGCCGTTCAAGCGCAACGTCTATACCCGCGCCCTGCACTACCTGGCGCCGCTGGCGCGTGCGGTGGCGGGGCCGCAGGCGGTTCCCGAGCCCGCCCCCGACGCCCCCCAGCGGCTGCGCCAGCGCTGATCCGCCGCCCGCACCGCCGGCGGCGCCTGAACGCCGGGCGACCGCCTGTCGGCGCGGGCAGCAAGCATGTTGCGTCGCAACAAAACAGCGGTTATGCTGCATCGCACAAACCGGCAATGCCTGCCGGATCGCCACGCAGGAGATCGCCATGTACCAGTTCAACCTCAACGAGCAGTTCAGCAAGACCGCCGGCCAGTTCGCCGAGGCGGCCGCCCACGTCAACCGCCTGGCCCTGGCCAATGCCGAGAAGGCGTTTGGCCTGCACATGGCCGCGCTCGAGGAGAATATCAATGCCACCTTCGCCTTCGCCGGCGAGCTGGTGGACGTGCGCGATGCCGATGCGCTGAAGACGGTGTGGCCGAAGGGCCTGCAGATCGCGCGTGCCAATGCCGAGCGCAGCCTGGGTGCCGCCCAGGAGGCCTTCGCGCACACCCTGAAGACCCACGAGGCGATCGGCGCGCTGGCCAAGCACCAGTTCGAGCAGGCCGGCGAGCAGGTCAAGGCCGAGGTCGAGAAGGCCGCCAAGGCCGGCGCCAAGGCCGCCAAGTAAGGCCATACCCCATTCCCCTCCGGAATACCGCCGAACACGATCCCCCTCCAGTTCGGCGCGTTTTACGCCCGGCAGCCCCGCTGCCGGGCGTTTTTGTCTGCGCGGCGTTGTCCCTGGCGATCCGGTCGCCGGCGCACTTCGTACCGGCTGGCCCGAGTCCGGCAATATGTGTACCGTAAAGTTCATTAAGAATGCTACCCTTGCGCGTCTCTCTTCCGTCCTCCGGGAATCCACCCATGTCCGCCACCCCCTCCCGCTCCAAGCCCAATGTCCCGCTGCGCTGGATTCTGATGCTGGTCGGCGTGCTCGTCGTGTTCGGCGGCGTGTTCCTGGTCAAGGCGGTGTTCGCGCGCAAGACCAATGATTTCTTCGACCACATGCCGCAGCCGGCGGTGGCGGTGAGCACCTACACCGCGAAGACCGAACGCTGGAACAGCGACAACCAGGCGGTCGGTACCCTGGTCGCGGTGAACGGCACCAACGTCACCACCGAGTCCGGCGGCGTGGTCCGCAGCATCGAGTTCCAGGCCGGGCAGCCGGTGCGCGCCGGCGACGTGCTGGTGCGCCTGAACACCGCCAACGAAGAAGCCACGCTGAAGGCGCTGGACGCCGCGGCGACGCTGGCGCAGGTGCAGGCCGAGCGCTGGACCCGGCTGGGCCGCGACCAGCTGGTGTCCAAGGACGACGTGCAGCAGAAGCAGACTGCCGCCGCCAGCGCGCGCGCGCAGGCCGAGGCGCAGCGGGCGCTGATCGCGCAGAAGACCATCCGCGCGCCGTTCTCCGGCGTGCTCGGCATCCGCCAGGTGAACCTCGGCCAGTACGTGGCCCCGGGCACGGCGATCGTGACGCTGCAGCAGCTGGACCCGATCTACGTCGATTTCAGCCTGCCCGAGCAACTGGCCGGCAAGCTGTCCACCGGGATCGCGGTCACCGCCAGCGTGGACGCGCTGCCCGGCAAGATGTTCGAAGGCACGCTGACCGCGATGGATCCGCTGGTCGATCCGAATACCCGCAACTTCAAGGCCCAGGCCACCCTGCGCAACCCGGACGGCGTGCTGCGCCCCGGCAGCTTCGCCAAGGTCGGCTTCAACCTCGGGGCGGCGCAGGACGTGGTGGTGATCCCGCAGACCGCGGTCAGCTTCAATCCCTACGGCAACGTGGTGTTCGTGGTGACCAAGACCGCGCGCAAGCCGGGCGAGACCGACATGCAGGGCAAGCCGCTGACCGGCGACAAGTTCATCGTGACCCAGCGCTTCATCAAGACCGGCGCCACCCGCGGCGACCTGATCGCGGTCAGCGACGGCCTGAAAGCCGGCGAGACGGTGGTCACCTCCGGCCTGCTGAAGCTGCGCAACGACGCCGAAGTGACCATCAACAACAGCGTGCAGCCGGCCGCCGACCTGCACCCGCAGGTGCAGAACAGGTAAGGGTGAGGCCCGCGAGGCGGGCGCGCGGCCTGCGCGCCCGAGACCGCCACCTCTCCCACCCTGCCACCAGGACGCCCCCATGAAATTCACCGATATCTTCATCAGGAAGCCGGTGCTGGCGATGGTCGTCAGCCTGTTCATCCTGCTGCTGGGCCTGCGCGCCTTCAGCGAACTGAACGTGCGCAAGTATCCGGAGCTGCGCAATGCGGTGGTCAACGTCACCACCGCCTACTACGGCGCCGACGCCAACCTGATCCAGGGCTTCATCACCACCCCGCTGGAGCGCGAGATCGCCAGCGCCGAGGGGATCGACTACATCGCCTCCACCAGCTCGGCCGGGGTCAGCAGCATCCAGGCCTACATCCGGCTGGACAAGGACCCCAGCCAGGCGCTCACCCAGATCAGCGCCAAGGTCAACAAGCTGCGCGGCCAGCTGCCGCCGCAGTCGCAGGATCCGGTGATCGACCTGCAGCAGGGCGAGCAGATCGCGGCGATGTACGTCTCCTTCGTCAGCACCTCGCTGACCAACAACCAGATCAGCGACTACCTGACCCGGGTGATCCAGCCCAAGCTGGTGACCGTGCCCGGCGTGCAGCGCGCCGAGATCCTCGGCGCCGGCACCTTCGCCATGCGCATCTGGCTCAAGCCGGAGAAGATGGCCGCGCTCAAGGTCACTGGCAGCGACATCAGCAACGCGCTGCAGTCCAACAACGTGCTGGCGGCGGTGGGCTCGACCAAGGGCCAGATGGTGGCGATCGACATGACCGCGCGCACCGACCTGCGCAGCCCCGAGGAGTTCCGCAACCTGATCGTGCGCGAGCAGGACGGGGCGATCATCCGCCTCGGCGACGTGGCCGACGTGGCGCTGGGCTCGGAGAGCTACGGCACCTCGGTGCGCATCAACGGCGAGGCCGCCACCTTCATGGGCATCTACGTGGCCCCGGACGCGAACTCGCTGGACGTGATCCGCGCCGTGCGCAAGCTGTGGGACAGCCAGATCGTGCCGCAGCTGCCGCAGGGCATCACCGCCACCATCCCGTACGACAGCACCGCGGCGATCAACGACGCCATCAACGAGGTGATCCACACCATCGTCGAGGCGCTGGTGATCGTGATCGTGGTGATCTACCTGTTCCTGGGCTCGCTGCGCAGCGTGCTGATCCCGGCGGTCACCATCCCGCTGTCGCTGGTCGGCGGGCTGTTCCTGATGCTGGTGCTGGGCTTCTCGATCAACCTGCTCACCCTGCTGGCGATGGTGCTGGCGATCGGCATCGTGGTGGACGACGCGATCATCGTGCTGGAGAACATCCACCGCCACATCGAGGAAGGCATGACGCCGTTCGACGCCGCCATCCGCGGCGCGCGCGAGCTGGCCTGGCCGGTGGTGGCGATGACCACCACCCTGGTCGCGGTGTACCTGCCGATCGGCTTCCAGGGCGGCCTCACCGGGGTGCTGTTCACCGAGTTCGCGTTCACCCTGGCCGGCGCGGTGCTGCTGTCCGGCGTGATCGCGCTGACCCTCACCCCGATGATGAGCTCGCGCATCCTCAAGGCGCACGACCCCGAGCACCCCAAGAGCCGGCTCGAGCACTGGCTGGACACCCGCTTCGAGGCGCTGCGCCATGCCTACCAGCGGCGCCTGCACGGCGCGCTGGAGACCAAGTCGGTGATCGCCGCGTTCGGCCTGATCGTGCTGGTCAGCTGCGTGTTCCTGTACAGCACCGCGCCGAAGGAACAGGCGCCGCTGGAGGACGAGGGCTTCATCTTCTCGGTCGCCAGCGCCGACCCCACCGCCACCCTCGACTACGTCGAGCGCTATACCGCCGAGATCAACCGGATCGCCAAGGGCATCCCGGAGGTCCAGGACTACTTCCTGTTCAACGGCGGCTTCGGCGGCGGTGGCGGCGGCGCCAGCCCGATGGCGATGGGCGGCTTCGTGCTCAAGCCGTGGAGCCAGCGCAGCCGCTCCACCAACCAGGTGCTACAGCAGGAACTGCAGCCGAAGCTGGCGCAGGTGACCGGCCTCAACGTGTTCTCGCTGGTGCCGCCCTCGCTGCCCAGCGCCGGCGGCGGTGCCAGCGGCGGCGAGTTCATCATCGGCGGCGTCGGCGAGCTGGCCCAGCTGTCGGAGCTGGCGGACGCGGTGCTGGCCAAGGCCCGCGCCAGCGGCCGCTTCATCTTCCTCGACAAGGACCTGAAGATCGACAAGCCGCAGATCGAGGTGGTGGTGGACCGCGACAAGGCCGCCACCCTCGGGATCGACATGCGCACCCTCGCCGCCGACATGTCGGCGATGCTGGCCGGCGGCTACACCAACCTGTTCTCGATGCAGAACCGCTCGTACCGGGTGATCCCGCAGGTCGAGCGCGAGCGCCGGCTGAACGCGCACGACCTCGAGAACTACTACACCCGCACCCGCGACGGCCAGCTGATCCCGCTGTCCACCATCGTCACCCTCAAGGAGAGCACCCAGCCGCAATCGCTGAAGCGCTTCCAGCAGCTCAACGCGGTGGCCATCACCTTCGCGCCGCGCCCGGGCGTCACCAAGGGCGAGGCGCTGGCGATCCTGGACCAGGCCGCCAAGGACGTGCTGCCGCAGGGCTACAGCGTGGACTACGCCGGCGAGTCGCGGCAGTTCAAGCAGGAAGGCTCGGCCATGCTGCTGACCCTGGTGCTGGCGCTGATCGTGATCTACCTGGTGCTGTCGGCGCAGTTCGAGAGCTTCCGCGACTCGCTGATCATGCTGCTGACCGTGCCGATGGCGATCAGCGGCGCGCTGCTGGCGCTGAACGTGCTGGCGCTGGCGGCCAACGTGCTGCAGTTCGCCGGGATCGAGGCCTTCCCCGGGATGAGCATCAACATCTACACCCAGGTGGGCCTGGTGACCCTGATCGGCGTGATCTCCAAGCACGGCATCCTGATCGTGGAGTTCGCCAACAAGCTGCAGGAGCAGGGCCTGTCCAAGCGCGAAGCGATCGAGCAGGCCACCGGCATCCGCCTGCGCCCGGTGCTGATGACCACCGCCGCGCTGGTGTTCGCGATGATCCCGCTGCTGATGGCCAAGGGCCCGGGCGCGGCCTCGCGTTTCTCGATGGGCATGGTGATCGCCTCCGGCATGACCATCGGCACCTTGTTCACCCTGTTCGTGCTGCCGGCGTTCTACCTGTACCTGGCGCGCGACCATGCGCACGACCGTGATCGCCTGTCCGCCGAACAGGCCGAGGTGGACGCCCTCCGAGAGGCCCCGCTGACCACCGCACCGCCACAGGACTGAGCCGGCGCGCATGGCCACTCACGCAAACGCCCGGGCCTGCCCGGGCGTTTGCATTCGCACGCAGTGCCGCGAGACGCAGGACGGCGCGCGAGGCCGCTAGGCGGCCAGCGTCGGCACGCGCAGGTGCGCGGCCAGCACCTGCGGATCGCCGTCCGGCGCATGCGGCAGCACGCCCCAGCACGGCGCCGGCAGGCGCGCGCGCAGGATCGCCAGGTTGTCCTCCACCCGCTCCATCGCCGGGTCCACGTGCGAGCCGATCCAACCGGCCAGGTGCAGGCCGTCGGCGGCGATCGCGCGCGCGCTCAGCAGGGCGTGACTCTGGCAGCCCAGGCGCAGGCCCACCACCAGCACCACCGGCAGGCGCAGCGCGCGCACCAGGTCGGCCTGCATCAGGCTGGCCGACAGCGGCGCGGCCCAGCCGCCGACGCCCTCCACCACCAGCGCGTCCACCCGTGCCGCCAGATGCGCATGCGCGGCCAGGATCGGCGCCAGCGCCACCTCGATGCCGGCATCGCGCGCGGCCAGCTCTGGCGCCAGCGGATGCTCCAGCGCAAACGGGTTGATGTCGGCGTAGTCGATCCCGGGTTCGCCGGCGCGCTGCAACGCCAGCGCATCGGCGTTGCGCCAGGCGCCGTCGATACGCTCGCAGCCGCTGGCCACCGGCTTCATCCCGGCCGCGCGCAGCCCGCGCGCGCGCAGCGCATGCAGCAGGCTCGCGCTGGACAGGGTCTTGCCGATGCCGGTATCGGTGCCGGTGACGTAGATCGAGAACAT
>CAYYAT010000077.1:0-7180 GCA_964469595.1 uncultured Thermomonas sp. | reverse complement strand
GCACCTGCGAAAAGGCCGGCGTGCTGGCCGAGACCCGCAAGCGCGAGTTCTACGAGAAGCCGACCCAAGAGCGCAAGCGCAAGGCCGCCGCGGCGGTGAAGCGCCAGGCGCGCCGCAGCTCGCGCGACGTCACCAAGCGCCAGCGCCTGTACTGAGCGCGGTGGTTGGCTGCGGAAGCCGGCACGCGCGAGCGTGGCCGGCTTTTCGCATTTGTACGCCCCGATCCCCGATGACCGCCCCTGCCCGGAGCATCCCATGAGCCTCAAGCAACAGCTGACCGACGACATGAAGGCCGCGATGAAGGCCGGCGAGAAGGACCGCCTGGCCGTGATCCGCCTGATCAATGCTGCCATCAAGCAGAAGGAAGTCGACGAGCGCGTGGAGATGACCGATGCGCTGGTGCTGGCCGTGCTGGAGAAGATGGTCAAGCAGCGCAAGGATTCGATCGCCCAGTACGAAGCCGCCGCGCGCGAGGACCTCGCCGCGCAGGAGCGCTACGAGATGGGCGTGATCGAGGCCTACCTGCCGGCCAAGCTGGACGAGGCTGCCATCCTGGCCGAGATCGACAAGGCCATCGCCGCCACCGGCGCATCCTCCGCCGCCGACATGGGCAAGCTGATGGGCGTGCTGAAGCCCGCGCTGGCCGGCCAGGCCGACATGGGCCTGGTGTCGAAGCTGGTCAAGCAGCGGCTGGGCTGAGCGATGGCCGGCGCCCGCGTGCTGTCGATCCGCCCCGCCACCGCGGACGACGTTCCGCTGATCCGCCAGTTCATCGTCGAGCTGGCCGAGTACGAGCAGCTGGCGCACGCCGTGGTGGCCACCGACGACGACCTGCGCACGCAGCTGTTCGGCGCGCGCCCAGCCGCCGAGGTGCTGATCGGCGAGGTCGACGGCGAGCCGGCCGGGTTCGCCCTGTTCTTCCACAATTTCAGCACCTTCCTCGGCAAGCGAGGGCTGTACCTCGAGGACCTGTACGTGCGCCCGGCCTTCCGCGGTGCCGGGCTGGGCCGGCACCTGATGGCCGCGCTGGCGCGGATCGCCGTGCAGCGCGACTGCGGCCGCTTCGAATGGAGCGTGCTGGACTGGAACCAGCCGGCGATCGCGTTCTACCGCCGGCTGGGCGCCACCGGCATGGACGACTGGACCGTGCAGCGGCTGGAAGGCGCGGCCCTGCACGCGCTGGCGGCGCGCGACGAGCTCTAGCCTGCGACGCCCGCGCGGCCGCCCTACACTAGCCAGATGGCCCGCATCCCCGACGCCTTCATCGACGACCGCGCCGCGATCGAATCCGCTTGCGACGCGGATCGGCGCGCCGCCGCGCGCCGACCGGACACGCTTGCAGCAGTAGATCGTGGGTATGGCTCGCATACCTGACGCTTTCATCGATGACCTCCTGGCCCGTACCGACATCGTGGAGGTGGTCGGCGCGCGGGTGCCGCTGAAGCGCCAAGGCAAGGAATACGCGGCGCGCTGCCCCTTCCACGACGAGCGCAGCGCCAGCTTCACGGTGTCGCCGACCAAGCAGTTCTACCACTGCTTCGGCTGCGGCGCGCACGGCACCGCGATCAGCTTCCTGATGCAGTACGACCGCCTCGAGTTCCTCGACGCGGTGGACGAGCTGGCCAAGCGCGTGGGCATGGAAGTCCCGCGCGACACCCAGCAGCGCAACGCCAATCCCGAGACGCGCGACCTGTACGCCGCGCTGGAGGCCGCCGCCGGCTTCTTTCGCGCGCAGCTGGTGCGCAGCGACAAGGCGCGCGCCTACGTCGAGAAGCGCGGCATCGCGCCGGAGATCGTCGAACGCTACGCCATCGGCTATGCGCCGGACGGCTACTCCGGGCTGCGCGACGCGCTGGGCACCGACCCGCAGCGCATGCAGCTGCTGGAGCGCGGCGGGCTGTTCTCGAAGAACGACAAGGGCGCGGTTTACGACAAGTTCCGCGACCGGCTGATGTTCCCGATCCACGACCGCCGCGGCCGCACGATTGCGTTTGGCGGCCGGGTGATCGATCCCGAGGATTCGCCGAAATACCTCAACTCGCCGGAAACCCCGCTGTTCCACAAGGGCCGCGAGCTCTACGGCCTGTGGCAGGCGAAGCAGGCCAACCAGAAACTCGAACGGCTGATCGTGGTCGAGGGCTATATGGACGTGGTCGCGTTGGCGCAGTACGGCGTCTCGCAGGCGGTGGCGACGCTGGGTACCGCCACTACGCCGGACCACGCCGAACTGCTGTTCCGCAACGCGCCCGACGTGTACTTCTGCTTCGACGGCGACCGCGCCGGCCGCAGCGCCGCATGGAAGGCGCTGGAGTCGGTGTTGCCGCGGATGAAGGACGGGCGGCAGGCGTTCTTCCTGTTCCTGCCCGACGGCGAGGACCCGGATTCGCTGGTGCGCCAGGAGGGCGTGGCCGGCTTCGACGCGCGCCTGCGCGAGGCCACGCCGCTGTCCGAATTCTTCTACGCCTCGCTCTCGGCGGACGTGAACCTGGCCAGCCTGGACGGCAAGGCGCGCCTGGCGGAACGCTGCAAGCCGCTGCTGGCGCAGATCCCCGACGGCGCCTTCGGGGACCTGATGCGCCAGCGCCTGACCGAACTCACCGGCGTGGGCGCCCGCATCAGCCCGCCGCAGACCCATCCGCCCGCTCACCGTGCAAGCGCGCAAACGCGCGGCCAGCCCGGGCAGAAGCCCAGCCTGATCCGGACCGCGATCACCCATCTTCTGCACCGTCCCGGTTTCGCGCTGGAGCTAGAGCAGCCCTATCGCTTCGCCGCGCTGCGCCAGCCCGGCATCGACCTGCTGTCGGAACTGGTGCTGCTGGTGCGCGAACGCCCCGAGATCACTACCGGCGCGCTACTGGAGCATTTCGAGGGTCGCGACGAGCTGACGGCGCTGCAAAAGCTGGCGCTGGTCGAACTGCCGGGCGAGGACAAGGACCTGCGCGCCGAATTCCTGGGCGCGATCGCACAGCTCGACCGCCAGGTGTTGCAGCAGCGGATCGAGGAATTGCAGCAGCTGCAGCGCAGCCAGGGCCTGGGCGACGCCCAGAAGCAGGAGCTGCGCGAGCTGCTGCAGGCGCGCCTGCGACGCTGAGCGGCGGTCAGCCGCGCGCGGCGGGTAGCCGCCGGGCCTCGCCCACCACCTTGAAGGCACCGAGGGTGAACGCGCCGGCCACCAGCAGGCCGGCGCCGAACACCGCCTGCGAGCCGAAGGCCGCCAGCAGCTTGTGCACCCAGACGAAGGTGAGGTCGCCACCGCGGTAGATCACGGTGTCGATCGCGGCGCCGGCTTTGTAGCGCCACTCGCGCGCCACCCGGGTGTAGATGGTCTCGCGCGCCGGCTTGCCCAGCGAGAACTCGCCGGCGCGGGTGGCCACCTGCACCACCGCCACCAGCAGCGGCAGCGGCGAGGCGGCGAGCGCGGCGTAGCCGATGACGATCGCAAACGCCGGAATCAGCAGCGCCGGCGCGATCCCGAAGCGCGACAGCAGGGCGCGGGTCACCAGCAGCTGCACCAGCAGCGTCAGCCCGTTCACCGCCAGGTCGATGCCGGCGTAATAGGCGGTGGCGCGCTGCGGGTCCGGATAGAACTGGCGCACGATCGCCGCCTGCTCGTTGTAGAGCAGGGTGCCCACGCCCACCCCGAATACCGTGAGCACCGCCAGCCAGCGCAGCAGCGGCTCGCGCGCCACCAGCCGCAGCCCGGCCAGCACGCTGCCACCCATCGGCACCTCGCCGCTGGCCAGGCGGCGCTGCGCCTCGCGCGCCACCGCGTGCCGGCGCAGGCGCAGCAGGCAGACGATGCACAGCAGCAGGCACGCGGCCGACACCAGCATCAGGTGGGCGATGCCGATGCGCTCCACCAGCAGGCGGGTGAGGATCGGCCCGAGGATCGCGCCCAGGGTTCCGGCCGCGCCGATGTAGCCGTACACGGCGCGCGCCTCGGCATCGCTGAACACGTCGGCCATGAAGCTCCAGAACACCGCCACCGCGAACAGGTTGAACACCGTGATCCACAGGAAGAAGGCCATCCCGCGGCCCGGCATGCCGCTGTCGAACGCGGCATAGAACAGCAGCAGGGTGGCGATGAAGAATCCGTACACCGCCGGCAGGAACACCCGCCGCGGCCAGCGGCTGACCAGCCAGCCGTAGGCCGGCTGCAGCACCAGCATGATCAGGAAAGTGAAGGTGAACAGCACCTGCAGCTGCAGCTCCTTCAGGGCCACGCCGCGCTCGGCGAAGAACGCGATCATCCCCGGCGGGAACAGCGCGGTGACGTCGCTGGACGCGCCCATCGCCTCGCGCACCGGGCGCAGCACGTAATAGCCGGTCAGCAGGAAGCAGAAATACAGGAACGCCCACAGCAGCGGCGGCGACTCGCGCAGGGCGGACTGGAACCGGGCCAGGCGGCCGGAGGCGGCATCGGAATCGGCCATGGGGCGGGCGGCAGGACGGCGATGCGCAACGGTACCCGCAGTGCCGGATGCGCGCCACCCCTGCACGCGTACGCCCGCCGAGCAATTGCTCTAACCGGGGCGCATAGGTTCGAGTCCTCGCCGCCGCAGGATCGCGCGTGTACGACTACATCATCATCGGCGCCGGCTCGGCCGGCTGCGTGCTGGCCAACCGCCTGAGCGAAGATCCCGCGGTCAAGGTGCTGCTGCTGGAGGCCGGCGGCCGCGACTGGCATCCGTTCGTGCACATGCCGGCCGGGCTGGCGCGGATCGCGGGGTTGAAGTCGATCAACTGGGACTACAGCACGGTCCCGCAGCCGCAGCTGGGCGGACGCGTGCTGTGGTGCCCGCGCGGCAAGCTGCTGGGCGGCTCCAGCTCGATCAACGCGATGTGCTACATCCGCGGCGTGCCGGGCGACTACGACGCCTGGGCCGCCGCCGGGGCCGAGGGCTGGCACTGGGACAACGTGCTGCCCTACTTCCGCAAGTCCGAGGGCAATGCGCGCGGCGGCGACGCCTTCCACGGCGGCGACGGCCCGTTGACCGTCTCCGATCTGCGTTACGTCAATCCGTTGACCGAGGTGTTCATCGCCGCTGGCCAGCAGGCCGGCCTGCCATTCAATGCCGATTTCAACGGCCCGCAGCAGCTCGGCGTCGGCCTATATCAGGTGACCCAGCGCAATGGTGCGCGCTGCTCGGCGGCGGTGGCCTACCTGAATCCAGTCAAGATGCGCCCGAACCTCACCGTGCGCACCCATGCCGCGGTGAACCGCATCACCTTCGACAAGGGGCGCGCTACTGGCGTGGTGTGCGCGATCCGCGGCCAGGGCTTCCATTTCGAGGCGGCGCGCGAGGTGATCCTCAGCGGCGGCGCGATCAACTCGCCGCAGCTGCTGATGCTGTCCGGCATCGGCCCCGCCGCCGACCTGCGCCGGCTCGGCATCGAGGTGCTGCACGACGCCCCGGGCGTCGGTGCCAACCTGCAGGATCATCTGGACGTCACCACCCTGCAGCACTGCACCCAGCCGCTCAGCTACGACCGCATCAGCGAGGTGAAGACCGCGCTGCAGTACTACCTGGGCGGCCACCGCGGCCCCGGCACCAGCAACGTGGCGGAGGGCGCCGGTTTCGTGCGCTCGCCGCTGGCGCCGGATGCGCGCGCCGACATCCAGCTGCACTTCATCCCGGCGATGATCGACGACCACGGCCGCCACCGCCTGCCGGGCGACGGCTACACCCTGCACGCCTGCTTCCTGCGCCCGCGCAGCCGCGGCCGCGTCACCCTGGCCAGCCACCGCGCCGGCGACAGGCCGCTCATCGACCCCAACTACCTCGGCGACCCGGAAGGGTTCGACCTGAAGATGATGGTCGAGTGCGCCAAGCTGTCGCTGGAGCTGCTGGCGCAGAAGGCGTTCGCTCCGTATCGCGGCGCGCCGATCTTCCCGAAGGCGCTGCCGCGCAGCGAGGCCGACTTCATCGCGTTCGTGCGCCAGCGCGCCGAGACGGTGTACCACCCCGTCGGCACCTGCCGCATGGGCAGCGACGAGGCGGCGGTAGTCGATCCCCTGCTGCGCGTGCGCGGGGTGGACGGCCTGCGCGTGGTCGACGCCTCGGTGATGCCGGACCTGCCCGGCGGCAACACCAACGCCCCCACCATCATGATCGCGGAGCGCGCGGCGGACCTGATCAAGGCCGGCTGATGCGCACGCCCGCGGCGGGCGTTTCCAGCATCGGCGGCAGCGGGCAATGCAGCACGCCGCAGATGGTGCGCAGCAGTTCCGCCTCGGCCACGTTCACGCGGCCATTGCTGGCGATCGCATCCACGATCGCCTCCACCAGCACCTGCTTGGCCAGCGGGTCGAGCGCGTCCAGCGGGGCCCACACCGCCTCCAGCGCCAGCACCCCGTCCGCGGGCGGCGCGTACGCCAGGTGGTCGCGCGGCAGGATGCGCTGCAGGCCGGCCAGGTAGGCACGGCGCGCGGCCGCCGGGTCGTCGGCATTGCCGGCCTGCGCCACCACCGCCAGCAGCAGCGAAAATTCACGCTGCACGCCGCCGGGCTTGCGCCGCCCGAACTGGACATGGCGCGCCGGCGCCAGCGCCTCGCGCACCTGCACGTCGAGCAGCTTGCCCAGGCAGTATTCGAACAACGACACGCGGCCGTCGGCGCGCACCGCCGCCTGCACCGCGGCCAGAAACACGTCCAGCTGCGCGCGCGGCTGCCGCCGCAGCGCCGGAAACGCCAGCGCCGCCAGCGGCAGGCGCAGCATCGCATGCAGGTCGGCGGTGAGTTGCTGGTGGATGCGCAGGGCATGCGCGGCCACCGCCTCGCCCAGGTAGCGGGTGATCGCCGCCTGCTGGTGCGCCTGCACCGCCTCATCGGCATCCAGCAGCAGGGCCAGCAGCAGCGGCATCACCGCCTGGCGGTCGCGCGCGAGATCGCGCAGGGCCTCCGGCAGCGCGCCGACGATCGCACCCGCCCGCTGCCAGTCATCCGCGCCCGGGCGCGCCACCTGCGCGGATACCGCATTCGGCGCCACCGCCACCGTCTGCCCGTCGGCCGGCAGACCCGGGCCATCGCGCGCGGCCAGCCCCAGCTGCAGGTCCTCCTGCAGTCCATCCGGGGGTACCTGCCGCCAGACGGCCTGCAACCGTTCCAGCTGCGCGCCGTCGAACCCCGGCTCCAGCGCGCGGATGCGTTCCAGCAGCGGCGGATGGGTGGCGAACAGGC
>CAYYAT010000076.1:0-7226 GCA_964469595.1 uncultured Thermomonas sp. | reverse complement strand
GCAGCGTCGGCCCGTTCGTGTTCGTGGACCACATGGGGCCGGCGCTGTTCGAGCCCGGCCGCGGGATCGACGTGCGCCCGCATCCCCATATCGGCCTGGCCACCGTCACCTACCTGTGGGCGGGCGCGCTGCGCCACCGCGACACCCTCGGCAGCGTGCAGGACATCCTGCCCGGCGACGTGAACTGGATGACCGCCGGCCGCGGCATCGCGCACTCGGAGCGCACCCCGCCGGATCCGCGCGCGGCCGGGCATGCCCTGCACGGCATGCAGACCTGGGTGGCGCTGCCGAAGACCCACGAAGAAATCGCGCCGGCGTTCCACCACCACGCTGCCGCCACCCTGCCGCTGCGCGATGATGCCGCCGGCGTGCGTCTGCGGGTGATCGCCGGTCGCGGCTTCGGCATGGAATCGCCGGTACAGGTGTTCGCGGACACCTTCAACGTCGCCGTCGACCTGGCCCCCGAGGCCACGCTCGCGATCGCCGCGGAAGCGCCGGAACGCGCGCTCTACGTGCTGGAAGGCGATGCCCAGCTGGACGCCACCGACATCCCGTCCAGGCACCTGGTCGTGCTCGACCCAGGCGTCCGCCACGTACTGCGGGCCAAGACCCGGCTGAAGGCGATGCTGTTCGGCGGCGAGCCGCTGGATGGGCCGCGCCACCTGTGGTGGAACTTCGTATCGAGCTCGAAGGAGCGGATCGAGCAGGCCAGGGTGGATTGGGAGCGCGGCGCCTTCGGCCTGATCCCGGGCGACGACCACGAGCGCATCCCGCTGCCGGCGCGCTGACGGCGCGGCGCCATGGATGGCTCAGAACAGCTCGCCCTGCGGTGAAACCGGATGCGGCCGCTGGAACAGGTCGGTCCGCAGCGGCGGCAGCGCGGCAAACCCCAGCCGGCGGCTGGCCTTCGCGAAGCGCAGGGCGATCAGGTCGGCGAACGGCCCCTCGCCGCGCAGGCGGGTGCCGAAGCGGCTGTCGTAGTCCTTGCCGCCGCGCATCTGCCGGAGCAGGCTCATCGCGTGGGCGGCGCGATCGGGGTAGTGCAGCTGCAGCCATTCGCGCCAGACCGCCTTCAGTTCATGCGGCAGCCGCAGCAGCACATAGCCGGCCGACTGCGCGCCGGCCTCGCGCGCCGCGGCCAGGATGCGCTCGAGGTATTCGTCGGTGATCGCCGGGATCACCGGCGCCACCAGCACGCCCACCGGCACGCCCGCCTCGCGCAGCGCCGCGATCATCTTCAATCGCGTGTGCGGCGCGGCGGCGCGCGGTTCCAGCGCCGCCGACAGCCCGTTGTCGAGCGTGGTGACCGAGACGTACACGCTGGCCAGGCCGTCCCGCGCGAGTGCGGCCAGCAGGTCGAGGTCGCGCAGCAGCGCACTGCCCTTGGTGACGATGCTGAGCGGATGCCGGGTCTCCCGCAGCACCTCCAGGCAGGCCCGGCTGATGCCGTGGCGGCGCTCGATCGGCTGCCAGCCGTCGGTGTTGATGCCCAGCGCGATGGGCGCGGGCACGTAGCCCGGCCTGGCGAGCTCGGCGCGCAACAGCTCGGCCGCGTTGGTCTTGGCGAACAGCCGGGTTTCGAAGTCCAGCCCCGGCGACAGGTCGAGGTAGGCGTGCGACGGCCGCGCGAAGCAATAGACGCATCCGTGCTCGCAGCCGCGGTAGGGATTCACCGATTGCGAGAAGCCGATGTCGGGCGACTGGTTGCGGCTGATGATGCTGCGCGCATGCTCCTCGGTGACCTGGGTACGCAGGGCCGGTGCCTCCGCCAGCGCCTCGTACACGGAGCCCCAGCCGTCGTCCTCGCCGACCTGCGCGCGCGTGTCGAACCGGCCCGTGACGCGCGAGGCGGCACCGCGGCCGCGGACCGGGGCCTGCGCGCGCCGGGCATCGCCATCGGGCGAATACGGGCCGGATGCAATCTCCATCCGCGCAGCCTACCCTGTGCCCGTCGCACCGCCCGCGACGAAGGATGCCTCGATGCCCGGTCTGATTCCCGCCTGGGACGCGCTGCTCGCGATCCCGCACCTCGGTGCGTGGCTGATCGCGGGCTGGCTGCTGTACCTGCTGTGGCTGGGCGGCTGGATCGTGCTGCAAAAACGCGAGCCGGTGGCCACCCTGAGCTGGCTGATCAGCCTGGCCGCGCTGCCCTACCTGGGGTTCGCGGTGTATTACTTCTTCGGCCCGCAGCGGATCGTGCGCCACCGCCGGCGCCGCCGGCGCCACCATGCCCGCCTGCCTGCGGACGCCACCGGCGGCGGCGACAGCGCGGAACTGCGCACGCTGGCGCACGCCACCACCGGGTTGGCGCCCAGCACCGCGCGCACGGTGCAACTGCTGGTGGACGGCGGCAGCACGTATCCGGCCCTGCTGCAAGCGATCGCTTCTGCCCGTGACCATATCCACCTCGAGTACTACATCTACCAGCCCGACCGCACCGGCACCGCGCTGCGCGAGGCGCTGACCGAACGCGCGCGCGCCGGGGTGAAGGTGCGCCTGCTGCTGGATGCGGTCGGCTCCAAGCAGGCCAAGCGCCGCTTCTTCGCCCCGCTGCTCGCGGCCGGCGGCGAGCTCGCATGGTTCCATCCGGTACGTCCGTGGACGCCGTGGAAGCGCCCGTGGATGAACCTGCGCACCCATCGCAAGCTGGTGGTGATCGACGGCCGGGTCGGCTTCCTCGGCGGGATCAACATCACCGACGAGGAGGACGAGCGCCTGCGCGAGGATGCCTACCGCGACCTGCACCTGCGGGTGGAGGGCGACATCGTGCGCTCTCTGCAGGAAGTGTTCGTCGAGGACTGGGCGTACGCCACCGAGCGCGACGATTTCGTCGGCGAGGTGGTGCGCGCGATGCCAGCGCCGATGCCTGGCCCGGTGCGCGCGCAGCTGCTGACCTCGGGCCCGGATTCGCCGTGGGAGCCGATCCACCGCATGTACGTCGCGGCGATCCACGCCGCCACCCGCCGGGTGTGGCTGACCACGCCGTATTTCGTCCCCGGCGAGGCGGCGATGATGGCGCTGACCTCGGCCGCCCTCGGCGGCCTGGACGTGCGCCTGCTGGTGCCGCGGGTCAGCGACAGCCGGCTGGTGACCTGGTGCGTGCGCTCCTATTTCGACGACCTGCTGGCGGCCGGGGTCAAGGTGTACGAATACGGTCCGCGCATGCTGCACAGCAAGGCGCTGCTGGTGGACGATGGGCTGGCCATCATCGGCAGCGCGAATTTCGACCATCGCAGCTTCCGCCTGAACTTCGAGGCCTCGCTGCTGTTCGAGGACACCGGCGTCGCCGCCACGCTGGCGCAGCAGATCGAACGCGAGTTCGCATTCGCGCCGCGGGTGCGCCCCGACCGCCCGCGGCCGCTATGGCGGGTGCGCCTGCCGGAGGCGCTGGCGCGCCTGCTGGCCCCGCTGCTTTGACCGCCGGCCGCGCGTACACTCACCATCAGTCCATCCCGCGAGGCCGCCCATGCACTGGCTGTTCCTGCTGCTGGCATTCGCCGCCATGGCGTTCGCCTTCCTCACCCATTCGATGACGGTGCTGCTGGGCTGCCTGCTGGCGGCGCTGGTGCTGTTCGTGCTGTGGGTGCTGGGCCTGTACCAGGCGCGGGTGGCGGGCAGCGGGCGCGACGTGTCCGCGATGCTCGACCCGGCGGAGCTGCACCGCCTGCGCGAGCAGGCGCAGGCGCGCCGCGACGACGACAACGCCGGCCACGCGCAGTGACCGCGCTCAGCGTCAATCTCAACAAGGTCGCGGTCCTGCGCAATTCGCGCGGCGGCCGCGAGCCGGACGTGCTGCAGGCCGGCATCACCTGCCTGGACGCCGGGGCCGACGGCTTGACCGTGCATCCGCGCCCGGATGCGCGGCATATCCGGGCCGATGACGTCGAAGCGCTCGGCGCGCTGTGCCGCGCGCGCGCGGTGGAGTTCAACGTCGAGGGCAATCCGTTCGCGCCGCCGCGCCCAGGCTATCCGGGGCTGCTGGCCCTGTGCGAGGCGGTGCGCCCGGCGCAGGTGACGCTGGTGCCGGACGGCGACGGCCAGCTCACCTCCGACCACGGCTTCGATTTCACCCGCGACGGCGCCGCCCTGCGCCCGCTGGTGGCCGCGTTCAAGGCGCTGGGCTGCCGGGTCAGCGTGTTCGTGGATGTCGGCGACCCGGCCGTGGCAGAGGCCGCGGCCTGCGGGGCCGACCGGGTGGAGCTGTACACCGGCCCGTACGCCGAGGCCTTCGCCGCCGGCTCCGCGCAGGCTGCCCTGGCCGCCGCGGCGGCGACCGCGTGCCTGGCGCAGGCCGCCGGCCTCGGGGTCAATGCCGGTCACGACCTCAACCAGGCCAACCTGCCCGCGTTCCTGGCCGCGGTGCCCGGCGTGCTGGAAGTGTCGATCGGGCATGCCCTGATCGGGGAAGCCCTGTATGCCGGCCTGGCGCCGACCGTGCGCGCCTACCGCGCCCTCGTGCGCGCCGCCGCCTGAGCCTGCCTGGCTCCGGCGCCACCGTCATCCCGCAAGCGCACCCATTGCGGCACTGATCGAAGCGTGCAATGGGCGCACATCGAAGCGCCGCCGCCACCCGGCGTCGTCCTCGTCGCGCGCAAAAAAACGCCGCCCGAGGGCGGCGTTTCGTCATCCACGACGTGCTCCGCAAGACCGGAGCAGGGAAATCTTCAACGTATTGCGGATGGATCAGTTCTGGACGACGCCGATCTTCGCCATCTCGGCATTCTTCGCCGCGGTCAGCACCTTGGCCAGAATGCCGTACTCGGCCTGGTCGTTGGTGTCGATCTGCAACTCCGGCTGGTTGGTCGGGTCGCGCGCCACTTCTTCCATCATGCGCTTCTGCAACTCACCCACCGCCGCCGGCGAATCGTTCCAGAACACCTGGCCCGAGGCATCGATGCGCAGGCGGATCGGATCCGGCGGTTCCTTCGGGTTTTCCGGCGGCTTGTCGGTCTTCTGCGGCAGATCCACGTCCACCGGGATGGACTGGATCGGCATGGTCACCATGAAGATGATCAGCAGCACCAGCATCACGTCCACCAGCGGGGTGACGTTGATGTCGGCCATGGCGCCCTGGCTGGATTTGGTCGAAAAGGCCATCGTGCGTTCTCCTTACTGGCCCTTCTTCGGCGGCGTGGTGACGAAGCCGACCTTGGCGATACCCTGCGCCTGGGCGATCTTCACCACGTCGTTGATCAGCCCGTAGTGGGTGGTCTTGTCGGCGCGGATCTGCACCGGCGGCTGCGGCGTCTTCTGCGCCTCCACCGAGAGGCGGCTTTCGATCGCCGCCTTGGTGGAAGGCTCGTCGTTGAGGAACAGCTCGCCCGCATCGGTCACCGTGATGGTGACCGGCGGCACCTGCTGTTTCTCATCCTTCTTTTTCTCGACCGTCGCTTCCGGCAGCGCCACCTTGACCTTGTGGTTCATCAGCGGCGTGGTGATCATGAAGATGATCAGGAGCACCAGCATCACGTCCACCAGCGGCGTGACGTTGATTTCCGCCATCGGCGCGCCGTCTTCTTTGTTGCCTACACTGGCACCCATGGTTCGTGGTCTCCGTCAGTTTCCGGTCGATGGCCCGTTGCCGTTCAACGCCCCTCGCCGACGCGGGAGCCGGTGGCGAAGAAGTCGTGCAGGTCGTGGGCGAAGGTGTCGAACTGGTTGTTCGTCACGCGGTTGAAGCGCACGAAGGCGTTGTAGGCCAGCAGCGCCGGGATCGCGGCGAACAGACCGATCGCGGTCATGATCAGCGCCTCGCCCACCGGGCCGGCCACGGCCGAGATCGACGCATCACCCGAAGAACCGATCTTGATCAGCGCGTGGTAGATGCCCCACACGGTACCGAGCAGACCGACGAACGGCGCCGCCGAGCCCACGGTGGCCAGCACGGTCAGACCGTCTTCCAGGTTCAGCGACTCGCGGGTCACGGCCTGGCGCAGGGCGCGATCCACGAACTCGGAGCGGTTCAGCGACTCGGCCAGACGCGAGCCGTCCTGGCGCGAGTGGTGGGCCGCCGCCTGGGCGGCATCCAGCGCGATCTTGGAGAACGGCTCGGACTTCGGCTGCTCTTCCATGAAGCGGATGGCGTCCTGCGCGTTCGGGGTTTCCCAGAACGTATTGACGACCCGGTCGGCACGCGCGCGCAGGCGCATGTTCTTGATGAAGTTGATGATGATCCAGTACCAGGACATCACCGACATGATGGACAGCGTCAGGAAGACGGCCCAGCCGACCGCGTCGAAGCCCTGGATCAGATGGTCGAAGCCCATCTGCTGCAGCGCGGCGGCGTTGTTGCCTCCGGCGGCGGCAGGTGCGGCGGCAGCAGTTTCTTGCAACATACGCTTACCTTTTGATGTCGTGGATGAGGGTGGAACGTGAGAGGTGCAACGGGTGGAACGGACTGCTTACTTACTTGCGTGGACTTTAATTTAGCTTCCACTCAACGGGCACGCGCACGCGGCTGGGAACCTTCTGCCCGTTCTTGATTTCGGGATTGAAGCGCCACTTGCGCGCCGCCTGCTGGGCCGCTCGGTCGAGTTCACGGTTGCCGGCAGACTTCTCGACTTCCACGTCGAGCACGTTGCCGGATGCATCGATACTGATGATCAGCATCGTCGTACCCTGGATCCCGAGACGTGCCACGGAGGGCGGATAGCGCGGGGGATTCATTGCGCGCGATGACGGATCCACGCTACCACCGATGTCCGGCACCGACGGCGGCGGCGACGGCGGCGACGGCGGTGGGGCGGCAACGTCGACCGCGCGCGGGGTATCCAGCACCACCGGCGGGTCGTCCGGCGGCGGCGGCAGGGTCGGCGTCGGCCGCGGCGGCGACAGGGTCTTGGGGGGGGTGAGCTGCTTGGGCGGCTCCGGCGGCGGCGGCGGCGGCGGCGGCGGCGGCGGCGGCGGCTCGATGAAGGTGACCTTGACCACGTCGTCCTTCTGCACGTCCGGTGCGGGCGGTGCGACCGGCGACAGCAGCAGCAACAGCGCAGCGGCATGCAGCGCGATGGCAAAACTGATACCGGCGATGCGCGGCCAACTCAAGCCGCTGTCGCGGCCTTCTTTCTTCTCGATGTAGGCGAGATCTTGCGTCATGCGCACGGCTCTGGTGTGGGGGGCCCCGGGCATCGGCACCGGGGCGTCATCTGAGCGGCTTGTGGGCCGCAGGAATCCCGTAGTCTATACCAATCGCCGCGACTTGTTCCAAGCCCCGACGCTGGCGTATG
>CAYYAT010000075.1:0-7233 GCA_964469595.1 uncultured Thermomonas sp. | reverse complement strand
CCAGCAGGGCGATCAGCACCAGCAGCGGCAGCAGCAGGCCGGCCACGCCGGCCACACCGAGCTCGCCGCCGGCACCGCCGAGGGTGGTGCGGATTTCGTCCAGCCGGTAGCCGAACAGGTCGGCTCCCAGCGGCACCCCCGCCACGAGGAAATACTGGTCCAGCAGCGCCTGCGCCAGCAGGAACAGCGCCCACCACGCGGCAACTCCCAGCAGCGCCCAGCGCCCCGCCGCGGTCGAGGTCCACGCTGCGGCCGTGGCCGGCGCTGACCTCCCAGTAATCGTCGGCATTGCCGCGGTAATAGTTGCGCAGCTGCGCGCGCTGGCTCCAGCTGCCGGAACCCACGCCGGGCACGTGCTGCAGCTTGTAGCGGGCGTACCAGTCGCCCCAGTAGCGGCCGACCCCCACCCCGTAGAACTCGGTGGTGGTGGAAAAGCGCAGGTGGTCCACGCTGGCCGACAGCTCCCAGCCGCTGCCCACGCCCTGGAACAGCTCCGCCCGCCACGCCGTGCGCGGCAGCACCCCGGACGCGGGGCCCTCCTGGTAGCGCAGATTGGCGTAGGCGCGCGCCCACAGGCTGGCGTAGCCATCCAGCGCCCAGGCATCGTCGCGCTGGCGGAAGTGGTCGGCGCTCACCCATTCCAGCGCCAGCGAGCCGCGTTCGAACTTGCGCCGCAGCGAGACGCCGGCATCGGTCCAGGCATCGCGGCCGCCGCTGAAGGCGGTGCGGTCGAGCCCGGCCCGCAGCAGCCAGCGGTAGCCGTCGCTGCGCAGCGCCTCGGGCGCGGCGGTACGCGCCGGCAGCAGGCTCTCGCGCAGCGCGGCCACCTGCGCCGGATCGGCCCCGCGCGCCGCGGCCGCATCGAAATCCGCACGCGCGGCCGCAAGGTCGCCGGCGGCGCGCCAGGCGCGCCCGCGCGCGAGGTAGGGCGCCGCGTCCGCCGGCTCCAATGCGACCCAGTGTGCATAGGCCGCCGCCGCTTCGCGCGGGCGGTCGCTCCACAGGTACAGGTCGCCCAGCGCCGACCAGGCATCGGCATAGCCGGGCTTGGCGGTGGTCACCGCGCGCAGGTCGGCCTCGGCGTCGGCATAGCGCCCGTCCCAGGCATAGGTGCGGCCGCGCGCCAGCAGCACGTCGCTGTTGCCGGGCGAGTCCTGCAGCATCGCCGCGTACAGGGCCAGCGCCTGCGCGCGCCGGGCCGGATCGCCGGACGTGGCCAGTTCGCGCGCCTGGCGCAGGCGCAGGGTCTCGGCATCCTCCTGCGCGGCGGCCACGGACGGCGCGGCCTGCAGCGGCACGGTCGCGGCGGGACTGCCCGCGAGGAGGGCGGCCGCCTGCAGCACGGCCGGGGACAGCAGCATCATCGGGTCGCTCCCGGCGCGGATTGCAGGGGGCGGGAAGCGGCGGCGCCGGCGCCTGCCTCCCGGGGGTCGTCCTCGTGCCAGTCGCCGTTGCGGCGCATGTGGCCCCAGTGCGAGCGCCGCCCCAGCCGGAGCAGGCGCACCAGCCAGCGCAGCAGCCCGACCACCCGGAACAGCGACATCATCTGGCGATAACCGAAGTTCTCCAGCACCGCCACCAGGAACAGCTTCAGCTGCTGGCCTGGGCGCGGGTAAAGGTGGAACGAGATCTCCTCCAGCATCATCGCATTGACCGACAGCAGGATGCCAAGCCCGACCGAGGCGAACAGGAACACGAAGAACGCCTGCGGCGACAGCAGCCCCGCCAGCCCGAGCACGATTACCGAGAAATACCCCAGCACCTCGATCAGCGGGCCCAGGCATTCGAACAGCAGCATGAACGGGTACGCCACCCAGCCGACCATGCCGCCGTTGCGCCTGGCCATCAGCCGCCAGTTGCCGAACAGGCTCTCGGCCAGGCCCTGCTGCCAACGCACGCGCTGGTTGTACAGCGAGCGCAGGTCGGACGGCACCTCGGTCCAGCAGATCGGATCGGGCACGAAGGCGATCCGGTAGGGGCGCTTTTCCTCGCGCATCTGGTTGTGCAGGCGCACCACCATCTCCATGTCCTCGCCGACCAGGTCGCTCTTGTAGCCGCCGGCGGCGATCACGCGCTCCTTGTAGAACACGCCGAACGCGCCGGAGATGATCAGCAGCGCGTTCAGCGGCGACCAGCCCAGGCGTCCGAACAGGAACGCGCGCAGGTATTCCAGCGTCTGCGTCAGCGGCAGCAGCCGGTCCGGCAGGTCGATCTCCGACAGCAGCCCGTCCTTGACCTTGCAGCCGTTGACGATGCGGATCACGCCTCCGGCGGCGATCATCCGCGAGTCCTCCAGGAACGGCTGCACCACCCGCGCCAGGCTGTCCTCCTGCAGGATGCAGTCGGCATCGACCACGCAGAACAGCGGATAGCGGGCGGTGTTGATGCCGGCGTTCAGCGCATCCGCCTTGCCGCCGTTGTCCTTGTCCACCAGGCGCACCCGGCCGTTGCCGGGGGAGACGAAGATGCGCCTGACCGGCGCGGTCTTCAGGCGCACGCGGTAGGCCTCCGGGAACTCCACCAGCCCGAACTCCTCCACTACCGCGCGCAGGGTGCCGTCGCGCGAACCGTCGTTGATGACCACCACCTCGAAATTGGGATAACCCAGCCGCAGCAGCGAGCGCACCGTGGCGACGATGGTCTTTTCCTCGTTGTGGGCCGGCACCAGGATGCTGACCGGCGGCTGGTATTCGGCGAAGTTGCGCAGGCGGAAGCTGGCGCCATGCTCGCGGGTGTAGCGCAGGATCGCGAACATCGCGATGAAGTTCAGCCCCAGGTACACCGCGTTGATGCTGACGAAATACAGCAGGAAGCCCCACTGCAGGCCTTCCAGGGTGGTCGCCAGCGCGGCCGGGATGGCCGGCATGGCCAGTGCCGCGAGGCTCATGCCGCCACCTGCAGGGTCTGCTCGGCCAGCACCTGGGTGAGGATGTCGCGCGCGTAGCGGTCCTGCTGGCGCTCGCGGATGCGCGCCAGCGCCTCGTCGTCGCGCAGCAGGTGCTGCAGCGCCTGCGCGCTGCGGTAGCGCACCCACCACTGGGTATCGCCCAGCAGCGGCAGCAGCGCCCCGGCATCGCGCGCGCTGCCCAGCCGCCCGAGCGCGGCCGCCGCGTGCATGCGCACATGCCAGCGCGGATGCGCCAGTAGCGGCCGCACCCTGTCGAGGTCGGCCGCCTCGGTCATCACCTGCAGGCAGGTCGAGACCAGGTGCTCGTCGTGCGGCTCGGACAGGATGCGGCGGATCACCGGGGCCGCCGCCTGCGGACTGACCCCGGCCAGGAAGCGCACCATGCGCGGCGCCACCTCGTCGTTGGCGCGCAGCGCGGCGCCGCTCAGCGGGCCCTGCACCACCTCGGCATCGGTTTCCGACAGGATCTGCGCCACGCCGCCGTCCACCCAGTCCTGGCGCGCCTCGATCTGCGGCACCACCCGTTCCACCGCGCGCGCGGCGTCGATCCGCATCAATGCGCGCGCGGCGCTGATCGAGACGATCGGGCTGGGATCGTCCAGCAGCGGCTCGATCCGGCTGAAGCTGGACACGCTGCGCAGGTGGCCGAGCGCGATGATCGCCATCACCCGGTCGTGGAAGCGGCCGGCGCTGGCGATCTTCTCCAGCTTCGGCGCCAGCCCGACCTCCCATGCCAGCTGGTGCATGCCCAGGTTGTCCGCACCCTGCGGCAGCTCGTGCAGCGCGTTCCAGGCCTCCATGAAGCCGGTCATGTCGTGCTCGGGCAGCAGTGGCAGCCGCGCGGGCAGGCCGTCGCGCATCGCCTCCTCCAGCAGCGCCCGCCAGCGCGCCACCGCCTGCAGATGCTGGCGTTCGCGCCGCTGCGCCAGCCGGCGCAGCACCAGCACCGCCACGAACAGCGCCAGCGAGGCCAGGCTCATGCTCAGGCCCACCCAGAACGCGAACACCACGCGCGGATCGCTGCTGTAGAGGAGGTCGAAGAGCCTCATCGGCCACCCCGCGCGCGCGCCGGTGCCCGCCGTGCATATGCACGCCGCCCGGCACCTTCCATCGCTGGCCATGACCGCTTCAAACCGCTACTGCTCCTGCTCGCTACCAATTGCTGGATCGGATGCCGCTGCCCGGCCCTCATGTGCCGCCCACCCCGGGCCTCGGGTTGGCTCCGGGTGGGTGCAGCCGGGCGCACGCAAAAACTGCGACGCAATTCCCATGCCAAACCCGACATCACGGGTTTGGGGTGGAAAATTCATGTGATTTGGGAGGTCGGACTGACGCGCTGCGTCAGTTCCAGCCCCGCGAGGGCCGTATTCAGCCAGGCCGCAGAACGTCGTGGTGGCGCCCCTTGAAGGGCGCGTACCAGCGCTGGATGCCCGCGATATCGGCCGCCATGTCGCCGCTGGTCGCAAACGCCGGGCCGAGCACGATCCGCCGCCGCGGGTAGTCGAACGCGGCCACCACCACCGGCACCTGCGCCGCATGCGCGATCCGCCAGAACCCCGGCTTCCACTGCGCCACCTGGCGGCGGG
This sequence comes from uncultured Thermomonas sp., assembly GCA_964469595.1. Taxonomy (GTDB): domain Bacteria; phylum Pseudomonadota; class Gammaproteobacteria; order Xanthomonadales; family Xanthomonadaceae; genus Thermomonas. Next base: position 2,739 of record CAYYAT010000075.1, on the reverse strand, counting down.
TGCCTTCCGGCGCCATCGCGTACCAGATCACGTCGCGCGCGCGCATGGCCGCCACCGCCTGCTCCACCACCCCCTGCGGCGCGGCGCGGTTGACCGGAATCACCCCCTGCCAGCGCAGCAGCGGCGCCAGCAGCGGGATGTGGAACAGGGTGTGCTTGCCCAGGATCGACAGCCGGATGCCCAGCGCCAGCTTGGCCGCGATGCCCCAGAACCCGTCCCAGTTGGAGGAATGCGGGGCCGCCACCAGTACCGCCTTGGGGATGTCGGGGAACGCGCCCTCCACCCGCCAGCCTCCCAGCCGCAGCACCGTGCGCCCCAGCCATGGGGCGATGCGCCCGCGCGGCATGCGCGGCACCTGCGGCGGCAGCACCGGCACCACCCGGTCGCGCGCGCCGCCGATCATTCCCAGCCCCGCCCGCTGCGGCCCTGCTTGCGCTCGCTGCGCACGCGCTTTTCGCCCAGCCGGCGCTCCTTCGCGGTGCGGGTGGGCCGGGTGGCGATGCGCGGCGCGGGGGCACGCAACCCGCTTTCGATGAAGGCAGCCAGCCGCGCCCGCGCATCCTCGCGGTTGCGCTCCTGGGTGCGGAAACGCTGCGCCGACAGCACCAGCACGCCGTCGGCGGTCACGCGGCGGTCGCGCCGCGCCAGCAGGCGCGCGCGCACCGCCTCCGGCAACGCGGGCGAAGCGGCCACGTCGAACCGCAGCTCGACCGCGCTGGCGACCTTGTTGACGTTCTGCCCGCCTGGCCCGGAGGCGCGCACGAAGCGCTCCATCAGTTCGTCATCGGGGATGGACAGCGGGCCGACCTGCATGCGGATGATCTTAAACGAGGTCCACCGGCGGCCGCGGGCCGAACAGCGCCAGCGCACGCGCGAACTCCGCGTCCACCGGCGCAGTGACCTCGATCCGCGCTCCGGTCTGGGGGTGGCTGAAGGCGAGGCGACGCGCGTGCAGCAGCATGCGGTGGATGCCGAGCATGCGGAACTGGCGGTTGTGGCGGCCATCGCCGTGGCTGGAATCACCGATCAGGTGGTGCGAGAGGTGCTTGAGATGGCGGCGGATCTGGCGGAAGCGTCCGGTGTGCGGGCGGGCGCGCAACCAGGCATAGCGCGAGGTGGGGAAGCCTGCCGACGGCAGCGGCAGCTCGCAGGTGGCCAGCACCTCGAACGCGGTGATCGCGTCTTTCTTCTGCGGCTTGCCGGGGCCGCCGTCCAGCGGGTGGTCGACCACGAATTCGCGCTCCGCCGGCCAGCCGCGGCAGATCGCCCAGTAGTCCTTCTCGACCTCGCGCGACATCAGCCCCTTGCCGAGCGCGGAGGCGGTGTCGCGATCGAACGCCAGCAGCAGGCAGCCGCTGGTGGCGCGGTCGAGGCGGTGGACCAGGTGGATCGGCCGCCCGAATTGCACGCGCAGGTGGTCGGCGGCGAATTCGGTGACGCCGCGGGCCAGCGCGCTGTCGTGCACCATCAGCCCGGCCGGCTTGCACACCACCGCCAGGTGGTCGTCGCGGTACAGCACCGCCAGCGCGGCGCCCCCCTCAGCTTCAGTCATGCAGGTGCGCCTGGCGGCAGTGGCGCGCCTCCACCTGCAGGGTGGCGTGGTCGATGTCGAAGCGCGCATGCAGCATCGCCGCGACGTCGGCGCGCACGGCGTCGGGATCGCTGCCGATCTCCGCCAGCAGCACGTGCGCGGTGAGGATCGGCTCGCGCGAGCCGAGCGCCCACACGTGCAGGTCGTGCACCGCCGCCACCCCGGGCACGTCCTGCATGGCGTCGCGCACGGCGTCGATGTCCAGTCCGGCCGGCACGCCCTGCATCAGCACCTGCCCGGCCGCGCGCAGCAACGTCCAGGTGCGCGGCAGCACCCACAGCGCGATCAGCACCGCGATCAGCGGGTCCAGCAGGGTCCAGCCGGTATAGCGGATCGCAAGCGCGCCCACGATCACCCCGAGCGAGCCGAGCATGTCGCTCCACACCTCGAGGTAGGCGCCGCGCACGTTCAGGCTCTCGCCGGCGCCCGCCGCCAGCAGCCGCATCGACACCAGGTTGACCAGCAGCCCCAGCACCGCCACCCCCAGCATGGCGTCGAGCGCCACCGGCTGCGGCGCGCGCAGGCGGCCCACCGCTTCCCACAGGATGATGCCGGCGGCCACGAACAGCAGGCCGCTGTTGGCCAGCGCGCCCAGCGCCTCCATCCGCGCATAGCCGTAGGTGCGGCGCGCATCCGCCGGGCGGCGCGCCATGCGCACCGCGAACAGCGAGATCCCCAGCGCCATCACGTCGGTGAACATGTGCGCGGCATCCGACAGCAGCGCCAGGCTGTTGCTCCACAGGCCGCCCGCCACTTCCACCAGCATGAACAGCAGGGTCAGCGCGAACGCGATCCACAGCGGCCGCTCGTGGCGGATCTCGGTCGGCACGTGGCTGTGGCCGTGCGCATCGTGGGGGCCGTGGGAATGGTCTGCGCCCATCGCGGGGGCTCCTGCGGAAATTGCGCGGCACGTTAGCGGCCGCCGCGCCGGTACACAATTGCAGCCCGGCGCGCGGGGCGGCGGCGGTCAGCGCCGCGGCCAGGCCGCGAGCAGGGCCCACAGGCCGCCGAGGCCGGCGATCCAGGCCGAGACCGGCAGCGCGAGCAGGCGCGGGCCGCCGGCATCCAGCGCGTACAGCAGCGCCGCGGCGATCAGCAGGCCCACCCCCAGCACCGAAGCGACGATCCGCCGCTGCATCTGCGCCAGC
>CAYYAT010000074.1:0-7259 GCA_964469595.1 uncultured Thermomonas sp. | reverse complement strand
CGCAACCGCGCCATTGGCGGCGCCCCCAGCAGCCGTGGCGGCGTTGGAGACGGCAGTCTGGGCCTCGGCGATCGCACCCTGCGCGGCGGTGGCCGCCTGCTGCGCCGCCGTGGCGGCGGCCTGCTGCGCCTGCTGCACCGCCTGGCCGGCGGCGGCGCCGATTCCGGACAGGCCTTCGGTGAGGGATTCGAACATGCTTCAGCCCCCTTGCCGGCGGCGGTAGTCGCCATAGGCTGCGGCGGTCCACATCTCGATCAGCAGGGCGCGGTCGAGCTGCGCGCTGCTGCGATCGGCCAGGATGCCGATGATCGAGGGATCGTTGGCGACCCGCTCGTTGCCGAACAGCGAGCAGGCCAGGGCATAGGCCGCCACCGCGCGCTGGCTGCGCAGCCCGGCCTTGCGGCAATGCGCGATCACCGCATCCAGTTCGGCGTCCAGCTCGTCCAGCGGCAATGGGGACTTGCCGCCGAGGTGGCGGTTGAGGAAATCGGCCAGGTTGTTGCGCAGCTGGGTCTCGCCCACTGTCGCCATCTGCTTGCGGTCGAGCTGGAGCATGGCCGCGCGCCTCAGGCCGCCGCCGCCAGCGGCAGTACCCGCGGGGCCGCCTCGCCGTCGCGCGCGAAGTGCAGCACGCCCTGGCCGTCGCGGCCTTCGACGTAGCAGCCGCGGATTGGGCCGAAGAATGCCTTGTACTGCTCCGCGTCGAAGCTCGGCACCACGCCGCGGAAGGCCCGCGGATCATAGAAGCGGAACAGCATGGATTCGCCGCCGGGCGTGCCGACCCGCAGGATCCGGCGCAGATGCGCGCGCAGCGCATGCGCCTGGGTGCCGGGATCGGCCACCAGCACGATGCCCCAGTGCGCATTCCAGCCGTCGCGCAAGGCCAGCTGCGCGCCGCCACTGCCCGGGGTGAGCGGCAGCAGGTAAGGGGCGGCCGCCGCGAGCATTGGGTCGAGATCGCCCGAGAACAGGCACATCGCTTCCGGCGCGTGCCGCTGCAGCAGCGTTGGCAAATCGTCCACGATAGCGCCGTCGAGCACCGCGAAGACCGGGCATTGGCCTGCCTGGCTGAATACCATCCGTTGCAGTTGTTCGTACTGTCCCTGGCCGATCACGTAAAGAATCCCGACTGATGCAACGCCCCGGGTGGTCCCCGCTGATCCATCGCCCACCCCCCGCGGCGCGATGGAGCTCCCATGCATCCGTTCAATACGCAGAAGCGAGCGGCAGGCGGACATGTGCGGCTCCTTGCGACGGTTGCAGCGCTGCATTCAGCTGCCGCGCAGAGCGGCCAGGGCACGCCGCGCCGCTTCGCATTCGGCGCAGAACGGCTGGCCCTGGCGCGCCGCATTGCGCAGGGCCTTGGCCTGCAGCTGCTGGGTGGGATCGTTGACCTTGCCGGCGCTGGACTTGGCGGCCTCGTCTGGCGCCTTCGGCTTGTCCGCCTTCTCGGCCTTCTTGGCTTTCTGCGCCGATAGCGGGCTGCCGCCGGAGTTGATCATCACCATGCTGCCGGTGATGAAGATGCCGGCCGGGCCCAGCACGATCGAACTGCCGCCAGCCTTCAGGCTGATCATGGCGCCGGCTTCGGCCACCAGGTTCACGCCGGCCTTCAGGTCGATGTTCACGCCGGTGGTGAGGGCGGCGTTGACGCCCGCATTCACCTCGAAGTTGGTGCCGGTGGTGACCGCCATGTCGGTGCCGATATGGGTGTGCTGGGCGGTGCCGACGGTGAGGTAGTCGTCCTGGGCGACGGTCTGGGCGCGGTGGCCGCCGACCGACAGGGTCTGGTGCTTGCCGATCGTCAGGTCGGCGTTTTCGCCGATGTTCTCCAGGCGGTTCTTGCCCACGCTCAGGTGGGAATGCGCCGCAACCGCTTCCGTGCGGTTGTTGCCGGTGCGCAGCTGCAGGTCCTTCTGCGCATGCAGGAAGATCTCCTCGCTGCCCTTCTTGTCCTCGAAGCGCAGTTCGTTGAAACCGCCGCCGCCCTTCGAGGACAGGGTCTTGATGGTCGAGCGCGTGGCCTCGTCCGGCAGGTTCAGCGGAGGCGCTGCCTTGCCGTTGTAGACGCAGCCCACCGCCAGCGGGCGGTCAGGATCGCCCTCGAGGAAATCGACCACCACCTCCATGCCGACCCGCGGCAGGAACATGGTGCCGTAGCCGCTTCCGGCCCATAGCTGCGCCACCCGGATCCAGCACGAAGCCTTGTCATCCTGGGTATTGGTGCTGCGGCCGGGGACTTTGCGGTCCCAGTGGAAGCGCACCTTGATGCGGCCGTGGGCGTCGGTATAGACCTCGTTGCCGCTCGGCCCGACCACGATCGCCGTCTGCGGCCCGCGGACCTGCGCGCGCGGCGTGGTTTGCGGTGCGCGATACACGTTGGTGTGCGGTTGCAGGGTGAACCGGTTTTCATAGTGCGCTTCGCCGCCGTCGCCCAGCAGATTGTTGCGGCCGCGGTGATGCACGGACAGCACCAGGAACTCGCGGTTGAACTCCTCCTGCGGATGATCCTCGAGGGTGAACGCATGCCCGGGGGTGAGGGCGCGCACGTTGCTGCGGCCGCGATAGCGCAGGTGGCTGGACTCCTCGGCTTCCATCACGATGTCGGCCAGGTGGCTGCCGATGGGCGTGCCGTCCTGCGCATCGAAGCCGCCGGGATAGCGGTAGCGCTCCAGGTCGAAATCGGTGCCGAGCTTGAGCACGGTCGGGGTCTCTTCGCTGAGTACCCCGACTTTCAGGTAGTCCCAGTCGGCAAGTGTGGCCTTGCGCGTGCGCATCTGGCGGTCGCTGGCGATGTCCAGGACGGCATCGATTTCATTGGCCTGGGCATCGCTGCGGAACACGACCCGGTCGGGCTGCAGCGCGCGGTTGCCGTGCTTGTTGTCGGTCAGCACCAGCAGGTGCCGGCTTTCGTCGTGGTCGTCGTGGCGGAAGTAGTAGTGGATGCCTTCCCGCTCCAGCAGGCGCGAGATGAAGGCGAAGCTTGTCTCGTTGTACTGGGTGCAGTAGTCCAGCTGCGGGTACTGGCCATCCAGCTCCAGCCGGTAGTCGCTGTAGTGGAACTCGGCGAAGATGGTCTCGACGATGTCGGGCACCGACTTGCCCTGGAAAATGCGGCAGTCCTCGTGCTGGGTGAGGAACCAGAACCACGGCACCAGGTCGCATTCGTAGGCGTACAGGTCCTGGCGCCTGCTGTCGGAGGCCTGCACGACGCCGGTGAACGAAAACCGCGACACATAGCCGTTCCAGTGACGCTCGTCGTCCGCGGTCTCGATCCGCAGGATGCCGCTCTTGCCGATGATTTTCCCGGGATCGATGTCGGGGTCATAGGACAGCAGCTTCAGGCGGAACTCGAAGAGTTGGGAAACGGCTTCATCGCCCTGCATGTCTTCGACCAGAAGCGCGTCCTCCCCGTACTCGGCCAGGCTGAGGAAGTACATGCGGTTGGCGGTCGAGAGTCCGGACATGATCGAAACCGGCGGGTTGCGTTGCCTATCCTCGGGGCAGGCTGCGCGCGGCGACATTCCCCCGAAGTGCTATCCCGCGCTGCCCGGCCTGTCTCCCGGCTAGCGCGAAGGATGTAGCCGCGCGATCACGCCACCGCATAGGCAAAGCGGCCATCCGCTTCGATGCCGAGCCGGATGGAAGTGATCGCACCGCCTGCGGCCATCCGCTCCAGCACGTGCCCGGAGACTTCCGGAAGGACGGTGCCGGTGAGGATGTTGTCGATGTTGCGCGCGCCGGAATCGACCTCCGTGCAGCGCGCGGTGATCGTGTCCACGACCGCCTCGTCGTACTCGAGCGTGGCGCCGTGGTTGGCGCGGATGCGACGTCCGATCTTGTCCAGCTTCAGGCGCACGATCTTGCGCAGGTTGTCGTCGCGCAGCGGGTAGTAGGGGATGACCGCGGTGCGGCCGAGGAAGGCCGGCTTGAACACCCGGTTGAGTTCGGGCTTCAGCAGCTCGTTGAGCGATTCCACGCTGGGCAGTTCGCCGTCGCCGCGGCAGGCCTGCATCACCAGGTCGGTGCCGGCATTCGAAGTGAGGATGATGAGGGTGTTGCGGAAATCGATCTCGCGGCCCTCGCCGTCCTCCATGCGGCCTTTGTCGAATACCTGGAAGAACAGCTCCAGCACGTCCGGGTGCGCCTTCTCGATCTCGTCCAGCAGTACCACCGAATACGGGCGCCGGCGCACCGCTTCGGTCAGCACGCCGCCCTCGCCGTAGCCGACGTAGCCGGGCGGGCTGCCCTTGAGGCTGGAGACCGTGTGTGCCTCCTGGTACTCGCTCATGTTGATCGTGATCATGCTGCGCTCGCCGCCGTACAGGGCATCCGCCAGCGCGATCGCGGTTTCGGTCTTGCCCACCCCGGAGGTGCCGACCAGCAGGAACACGCCCTTGGGCTTGTCCGGGTCCTCGAGGTTCGCGCGCGAGGTGCGCACGCGCTGGGCGATCGCCTCCAGCGCGTGGCTCTGGCCGATCACCCGTTCTTCCAGGGTTTCTTTCAGGCGCAGCACGGTCTGGATCTCGTCGGCCACCATCCGCCCGACCGGGATCCCGGTCCAGCCGGCGATGATCTGCGCCACCGCCGCGGCATCCACCACCGGCAGTACCATCGGCTCGAACCCCTGCAGGGTTTTCAGATCGGCGCGGATGGCGTCCAGAGAGGCGCGCACCTCGGCGCGCGCGGGATCGTCGGCCGGCATGGCTTCGATGCGGTCGAGCTCGGCGTTGTAGCGGGAGACCAGTTCCTGCTCGCGGGTAAATCGCGCCTCGTCCGCCGCCAGCGTGGTGGAAGTCGATTCGATCTCGGCGGCGATCTCGGCCAGGCGCTTGCCGTGGTCGGCGCCGCTGGCCTGTTCCTGCTCCAGCTGCGCCTGTTCGGTCCGCAGGATGTCCAGCCGCTTGCGGGCATCCTCGATCCGCGCCGGGGTCGCGTTCTGGCCGATCGCGACCTTGGCGCAGGCGGTGTCGAGCACGCTCACCGCCTTGTCCGGCAACTGGCGGCCGGGGATGAAGCGGGAGCTGAGCTTCACCGCCTCCACGATCGCCTCGTCGAGGATGCGTACCTTGTGGTGCGCGGCCATCGCCCGCCCGACCCCGCGCAGCATCGCCACCGCCTTGGCATCGTCCGGCTCGTCCACCTTGACCACCTGGAAGCGGCGGGTCAGGGCCGGGTCCTTCTCGAAATACTTCTTGTATTCGCTCCAGGTGGTGGCCGCGATCGTGCGCATCTCGCCGCGCGCCAGCGCCGGCTTGAGCAGGTTGGCGGCGTCGTTCTGGCCAGCGGTGCCGCCGGCGCCGATCAGGGTGTGCGCCTCGTCGATGAACATGATGATCGGCACCGGGCTGGACTTGACCTCCTCGATCACGCCCTTGAGCCGGTTTTCGAACTCGCCCTTGACGCTGGCCCCGGCCTGCAGCAGGCCGAGGTCGAGCGAGAGCAGCTCCACCCCCTTCAGTTGCGGCGGCACGTCGTCGGCGGCGATCCGCAGCGCCAGGCCCTCGACCACCGCGGTCTTGCCGACGCCGGCCTCGCCGGTCAGGATCGGGTTGTTCTGGCGGCGACGGGTGAGCACGTCCACCATCAGGCGGATCTCGGCGTCGCGGCCCAGTACCGGGTCCAGCTTGCCCTCGCGCGCCCGCTGGGTGAGGTTGATGCAGTACTGGTCGAGGTTCGGGGTCTTGCTCGGCCGCCCGCCGCCGGCGGCCTGTCCCGGCCCGCCACCGTCGCTGGCGGGGGCGGTGGCATCGCCCAGCGCACGCGCCTCGCGCGCCTCGCTGGAACCGTCGCACAGGGCGTGGAAGTTGTGACTCAGGGTTTCCAGGTTGATCTTCTCCAGCGCGCGGGCGCTGGCGGCCACCAGCCGGCGCAGCTCGGCATCCGCCAGCAGCGCGATCAGGACGTGCCCGCTGCGGATGCGCGCTTCGCCGTATTCGATCGAGGCCCAGCCCCAGGCGGCTTCGAACAGCCGCGGAATCAGCGCGGACAGCGCCGGAGTGCGCTGGTTGCCGGTCTTGAAACCGTCCATCGCCTTGCCCAGCTCGCGCTCCAGCGTCTCCGGCGCGATCTCGAAGTGGCGCAGGATGCGGCGCAGGTCGGAGTTCTCTACCTCCAGCAGTTTCGCCAGCAGGTGTTCGACTTCGACTTCGTATTGCCCGCGCGACATGCACAGGCCGGCCGCGCCCTCCATCGCGCCGCGCACGGTGGGGTTCAATCGCGCGATCAGCGCGCGCAGGTTCAGTGCCATGACTGGCCTCCCATTGCGGAAAAGTGGAATTCGGTGTCGGTGGTAGGGCGTCGGCTCCGCCGCCCGCGCAGCCAGGTGTTCCAGCCCAGCTGTGGGCGTTCCTCGCCGCGTGCGCCCAGTCGTAGCGGCGGGACCTGGTCGGCGTGCAATGACAGCCGCACGCGCAGGTCCAGCGCCAGCCCGGTGAGGAAGCGGCACAACTCGATCACGTCGCCCAGGCGCGGCCCGCGCGGCAGCAGGGTGTTGAAGCGCTCGCGCCGCAGCGGACCGATGGTGAGGCGCAGGGTGGTCTGGCGGTCCCAGTAGCGGGTGCCCAGCACGCCGCCGGCGCCCAGCGCATGATTGACGCGACCGAGGCGGGTGCGGGCCTCCGGCGCGATGCGTTGCCAGGTCCCCAGGCAGCCGTTGGCCTGCACCGGCGCATCCACCACCGCGGAGACGACCTGCGCGATCGCGTGCTCGCCGTGCGGGCGCTGTGCGATGAGCCCGGAGAAGTACAGCATCGCAGCGCCCGGTAGCGGCCGCCCTTGGGCAGCCGCGCGCGGCGGGGGATGCAAGCGTGCCTGCAGCGCTGGCGTGCCGAGGCCGACGATGTGCTCGAGATAGCGCAGCACCGAGTTATGGAAGCCGAACTGGCGGCCAATCTCCGGGCGATGCTTGGCCCAGGCCAGCCAGAACAGGGCGGTCAGGCGGTGGTTGAACAGGTCGAGGAAATCCTGCGCGGCGCGGTCGCGGTTGAGCCGGCGCGCAATCAGAAGTTCGGTGTAATGCCGGGGGAGCACGCCGGAGGGGCCGGTCAGGCCGAGGAAGTTCACGCACACCTGCAGATGGCCGTCGGCTTCATTGACCGAAGCCAGTTCGGACGGCGGAAATGCCAGTGAGGCCGGCGTGGTGAACCGCAGCGGCCCCGGACGCGCGCCGCTACCGCGGCCATCGAAACCATGCGCGCCGTACAGCAGGCGCACCGCCTGGAAGAAGCCGAACCGGCCCGGCTGCGCGTGCAGGCGCT
>CAYYAT010000073.1:1061-7260 GCA_964469595.1 uncultured Thermomonas sp. | reverse complement strand
GTGGTGTGGGCGGTGGCCAAGGGCTCGCTGCTGAACAAGGCGATCCTGGTGCCGGCGGCGCTCGGCATCGCGGCGCTGGAAGGCTGGCTGGCGTCGCGCGGGCTGCGGGTGCCGCTGATCCTTCCGCTGCTCATGCTGGGCGGCGCCTACCTCTGCTACGAGGGCGTGGAGAAGCTGGCGCATGTGCTGCTGCACGCGCGCGAGGAGGCCAGCCACCACGCCGCGCTGGCGCAGGCGGTGGCGGACGCCGCGGTGGACCTGGTGGCGTTCGAGCGCGACAAGATCCGTGGCGCCATCCGCACCGATTTCGTGCTCTCGGCCGAAATCATCGTGATCGCGCTGGGCACGGTCGCCGGCAAGCCGCCGGCCGTGCAGGTCGGGGTGCTGGTGGCGGTGGCGCTGGCGATGACCGTGGGCGTGTACGGGCTGGTGGGCGCCATCGTGAAGCTGGACGACATGGGCCTGCACCTGGCGCGACCCGGCGGCGGGCGGGCGCGCGCGGCGCTGGGACGCGGCATCCTCGCGTTCGCCCCGCGCCTGCTGAAGGCACTGTCGGTGGCCGGCACCGCGGCGATGTTCCTGGTCGGCGGCGGCATCCTGGTGCACGGCATCGGCCCGCTGCACCATGCCCTGCAGGGGCTGGCGACGGTGCCGCCGGGCTGGCTGTGGACGGCCCTGGCCAATGCCGCCTTCGGGGTGGTGGCCGGCGCGGCCTTGCTGGCGGTGGTGGCGCTGCTGGCCCGCCTGCGCGGCCCGCGCGCCCCGGCCGGCGACTGACCCGTCGCGCAGACACGCGCCGTTCATTTTTTTAACCCCCTGCACGCGATGATGCCGCCATGGCCCGCCGCAACCGCATGCCCCCCTGGCACGAACATGTCCGCCTCGCCAACGGACGCGACCTGCTGATCCGCCCGATCCGGCCGGAGGACGCCGGCCCGATGCAGGCCGCCTTCACCCTGCTGGAGCCGGACGAGATCCGCCAGCGCTTCCTGCATCCGATGAAGGAGCTGAGCAGAAAACAGGCCGAGCAACTCACCCGGCCAGACCCGCGCCGCGACTTCGCGCTGGTGGCGGCCGAACCGCTGCCGCCAGGCGAGGCGCTGGTCGGCGCGGTGGCGCGCATCTCCATCCACGACGACGGCAAGGAAGCGGAGTTCGCGATCCTGGTCAGCCACTACATCAACGGCATGGGCCTGGGCCGCCACCTGATGCGGCGGCTGGTGCGCTGGGCCAAGGGCCGCAAGGTACAGCGCGTGTACGGCCACGTGCTGGAGAGCAACCTGCCGATGCAGGCGCTGGCGGCCTCGCTGGGCTTCCGCCGCGAGGCCACCCTGGAGGCCGGGCTGGTGCGGGTGGTGCTGGATCTGCTGCCGCCCAAGCCCAAGGCCGCACCGATGCCGTCGATGCAGTCAACGGCGGACGGCGCCGGGACCTGACCGCCACTGGCCGCACGCGCCGACCACGGCGCAGCCGATACAATCGGCCGCACAACCCGCCCCACCACCGAAGCGCTGGCGCATCGCGTCCGGCGCGTTCGTTTTTTTTCGACCGCATTCCCGACCGCGCTTTGAAATGACGTCCCGCATGGCCGATCCCTCCCTGTCCGTCCCGGTTCCCCTTCCCCGCCCCGGCCAGCTGCGCGCGTGGTGGCGCGCGCCGGCCAACGGCACTGCGCTGGCGCTGGCGGCACTCGCCGCCGCCCGCCGGCACCCCGGGCCGCTGCTGCTGGTGGCGCGCGACAACCACGCCGCGCACCAGTTGGAAGCCGACCTGCGCCTCCTGGCCGGCGGCGACCCGGCACTGCCGGTGCTGGGCTTCCCGGACTGGGAAACCCTGCCCTACGACCGCTTCAGCCCGCATCCGGACATCACCAGCCAGCGCCTGGCCACGCTGGCACAGCTGCCATCGCTGGCGCGCGGCATAGTGGTCGTGCCGGCCGCGACCCTGATGCAGCGGCTGGCCCCGCGCAGCCACGTGCTGGGCGGACGCTTCGACGTGCGCGTCGGCCAGCGCCTGGACCTGGGCGCGGAACAGCGCCGGCTGGAAGCCGCCGGCTACCGGCACGTGCCGCAGGTGTTCGACCCCGGTGATTTCGCGGTGCGCGGCGGCCTGCTGGACGTCTACCCGATGGGCGCGGAGGCGCCGTTCCGGGTGGAGCTGCTGGATGACGAGATCGACAGCATCCGCACCTTCGACCCCGAGAGCCAGCGCTCGCTGGACCGCTGCGAGGCGATCACGCTACTGCCCGGGCGCGAGGTGCCGATGGACGAGGCCCACGTGCAGCGCGCGCTGGAGGGCCTGCGCGAGCAGCTCGACATCGATACGCGGCGCAGCGCGCTGGTGCAGGACCTGAAGGCCGGGCTGACCCCGGCCGGCATCGAGTACTACCTGCCGCTGTTCTTCGCCCCGCAGCGCGAGACCGGCCTCAGCACCGAGACCCTGTTCGACTACCTGCCGGCGGACGCGCTGCCCCTGCTGTGCGACGGCGCGCTGGACGCCGCCGAGCAGGCGTGGGCGCAGATCGCCCAGCGCCACGAGCAATTGCGCCACGACCTGGAGCGCCCGCTGCTGCCGCCCGAGGCGCTGTGGCAGCCGCCGGAGGCGCTACGCGAGCGCCTGAACCGCGGCCCGCGGATCGAGGTCTGCGGCAACGCCCATCCGCGCCACGGCGAAGCGCACGCGCTGCCGGTGCAGCCGGCCCCGGCGCTGCCGGTGGCGGCGAAGGACCAGCCTGCGGGGCAAGCCCTGCGCGACTTCCTGGCGCACTATCCGGGGCGGGTGCTGGTCGCCGCCGACTCCCCCGGCCGCCGCGAGGCGCTGCTGGACGTGCTGCAGGCGGCGGCGCTCGCGCCGGAGGTGGTGGAAAGCTGGACCGCGTTCGCCGCCGGCGAGTCCCGTTTCGCGGTCGCGGTGGCCGCGCTGGACGACGGCTTCGCGCTGGACGCCCCGGCGCTGTGCGTGCTCACCGAGCGCCAGTTGTTCCCCGAGCGCGCCAGCCAGCCGCGCCGACGCAAACGCGCCGGGCGCGAGCCGGAGGCAATCATCCGCGATCTGGGCGAGCTGACCGAGGGCGCACCGATCGTGCACGAGGACCACGGCGTTGGCCGCTACCGCGGGCTGGTGGCGATGGACGTGGGCGGCCTGCCCGGCGAATTCCTCGAGATCGAATACGCCAAGGGCGATCGCCTGTACGTGCCGGTGGCGCAGCTGGACCGCATCAGCCGCTACTCCGGCGCCAATCCGGACACCGCGCCGCTGCACAGCCTGGGCGGCGAGCAGTGGGCCAAGGCGAAGAAGAAGGCGGCCGAGAAGGTGCGCGACGTCGCCGCCGAGCTGCTGGAGATCCAGGCCAGGCGCCACGCGCGCCAGGGCCTGGCGATCCCGCTGGATCGCGCGCTGTACGAACCGTTCGCGGCCAGCTTCCCATTCGAGGAAACCCCCGACCAGCATGCGGCGATCGAGGCGGTGCTGCGCGACCTGCAATCCAGCCTGCCGATGGACCGCGTGGTCTGCGGCGACGTCGGCTTTGGCAAGACCGAGGTGGCGGTGCGCGCCGCGTTCGCCGCCGCCAGCGCAGGCAAACAGGTCGCGGTGCTGGTGCCGACCACCCTGCTGGCCGAGCAGCACTACCGCAACTTCCGCGACCGCTTCGCCGACTGGCCGCTGCGGGTGGAGGTGCTGTCGCGCTTCAAGTCGAAGAAGGAGATCGAGGCCGAACTGCAGAAGCTGGCCGACGGCAAGCTCGACGTGATCGTCGGCACCCACCGCCTGCTGCAGCCCGACGTGAAGTTCGCCGACCTGGGCCTGGTGATCGTGGACGAGGAACAGCGCTTCGGCGTGCGCCAGAAGGAGGCGCTGAAGAAGCTGCGCGCCAACGTGCACCTGCTGACGCTGACCGCCACCCCGATCCCGCGCACGCTCAACATGGCGATGAGCGGCCTGCGCGACCTGTCGATCATCGCCACCCCACCAGCCAACCGCCTCGCCGTGCAGACCTTCGTGCACGCCTGGGACGAGGCGCTGCTGCGCGAGGCCTTCCAGCGCGAGCTGGGCCGCGGCGGCCAGGTGTACTTCCTGCACAACGACGTCGAGAGCATCGGCCGCATGCACGATCAGTTGCAGGCGCTGGTGCCGGAGGCGCGCATCGGCATCGCCCACGGCCAGATGCCCGAGCGCGAGCTGGAGCGGGTGATGCTGGACTTCCACAAGCAGCGCTTCAACGTGCTGCTGTGCACCACCATCATCGAATCCGGGATCGACATCCCCAACGCCAACACCATCATCATCCACCGCGCCGACAAGTTCGGCCTGGCCCAGCTGCACCAGCTGCGCGGGCGCGTGGGGCGCAGCCACCACCGCGCCTACGCCTACCTGCTGATCCCCGACCGCCGCAGCATCACCGAGGATGCGCGCAAGCGGCTGGACGCGATCAGCGCGATGGACGAGCTGGGCGCCGGCTTCACCCTGGCCACCCACGACCTGGAAATCCGCGGCGCCGGCGAACTGCTGGGCGAAGGCCAGAGCGGGCAGATGGCCGAAGTCGGCTTCAGCCTGTACACCGAGCTGCTGGAGCGCGCGGTGCGCAGCATCAAGCAGGGCAAGCTGCCGGACGTGGACGCCCCCGAGCACCACGGCGCCGACGTGGACCTGCACCTGCCCGCGCTGATCCCGGACGACTACCTGCCCGACCCGCACACCCGCCTGACCCTGTACAAGCGCATCAGCGCCGCGCGCGACGAGGCCGCCCTGCGCGAGCTGCAGGTGGAGATGATCGACCGCTTCGGCCTGCTGCCCGACCCCGCCCGGCACCTGTTCGCGGTGGCCGAGCTGAAACTGGCCGCGACCCGGCTGGGCATCCGCAAGCTCGACCTCGGCGCCAGCGGCGGCCGCCTGCAGTTCGTCGAGAAACCCAACGTCGATCCGATGGCGGTGATCCGCCTGATCCAGGGCCAGCCGAAGCACTACCGCATGGACGGCCCGGACAAGCTGCGCATCAGCCTCGACCTGCCGGAGCCTGCGGCCCGCCTGCAGGCCGCACGCGGCCTGCTGACCGCGCTGCATCCGGGCCTGTAGCCGTTCGTGGTGAGCCCCCGCCCGTTCGTGGTGAGCCCCCGCCCGTTCGTGGTGAGTCCCATCACCATTCGTGGCGAGTCCCATCCCCGTTCGTGGTGAGCCTGTCGAACCACGGACGGGGCACGGCATCCGCATCCCTATGCCATCGCCCCGCGCCTACAATCCGCGCATGAACATTCCCGTGCCCGACTGGACCGGCGACACCGGCGCGCGGCGCGCGGAGCAGGAGGCACTGGCGCGCCAGGTGCGGCTGCGCGACGACTTCCGCAAGCCGCTGCGCACCGTGGCCGGGTTCGACGTCGGCTTCGAGGACGACGGCGCCACCACCCGCGCCGCCGCGGTGCTGCTAGATGCCCACAGCCTCGCCGTGCTCGACCAGCAGGTGGCGCGCCTGCCCACCCGCATGCCCTACGTGCCGGGCCTGCTCAGCTTCCGCGACCTGCCGGCGCTGCTGGCCGCCCTCGCCCTGCTGCCCACCGCGCCGGACCTCGCCCTGATCGACGGCCAGGGCATCGCGCATCCGCGCCGGCTGGGCGTGGCCGCGCATTTCGGCGTCATCAGCGGCCTGCCCAGCATCGGCGTGGCCAAGTCGGTGCTGGTGGGCGCGCCGCGCATGGCCCTGCACGACATGCGCGGCGCGTTCACCCCGCTGCGCGACGATCGCGAACAGATCGGCTGGCTGCTGCGCAGCAAACCCGGCTGCCTGCCGCTGGTGGTCTCGCCCGGGCACCGGGTGGCGATGCCCTCGGCCCCGGAACTGGTGATGCGCTTCACCACCCGCTACCGCCTGCCCGAGCCCACCCGGCTGGCCGACCGCCTGGCCTCGCGCCGCGACCCGGACGCCGGCGACGACGATTGACGCCTGGCGTGCTATACCCGTCTCCAGTCCTTCCCGCCGCATCCCAGGAAGCCGCCATGCGCCCGCTTTCGCTCCTGCTTCCGCTGGCCCTGCTGGCCGGCTGTGCCGCCACCCCGGCCGCATCCTCCCATCCCGAGGCCCCCATGCCCCCGCCGACCACGCCGACCCCGCCCGCCCCCCCCCCGCCCCCCGGCCCCCGCCCCCCCCACCCACGCCCACCCCCAAGGGCCACCCAGGGCGGAGGCAACCCCCAGACCGAACAACCCC
>CAYYAT010000073.1:0-1051 GCA_964469595.1 uncultured Thermomonas sp. | reverse complement strand
GGCCGCGCGCACCCTCGTCCTTGGCGTCGGCGAAGCGGCCACGCTGGACGACGGCAGCCGCCTCACTTACCTGCGCCTGGTCAACGACTCGCGCTGCCCGCCCGGCGTGCAGTGCATCTGGGCCGGCGATGCCGAAATCGCGCTGCGCTGGCAGCCGGCGCGCGGCCCCGCGCAGGAGGCCAGCCTGCACACCAACCCGCTGCCGGACCGCGGGGCGAACGCGGCCACCTTCGGCCCGTGGCAGGTCCGCCTGGAGGCACTGGAACGCGGCGTCGCGCCCAATGCCACGCTGCACGTCGCCCCGGCCGGCGGCTGAGGCGATCACGCCGCATCCAGCGGGCTGCGCACCCCGCGCCCGCCGCGGTTGAGTACGTGGGTATAGATCTGGGTGGTGGTCACGTCCTTGTGGCCCAGTAGTTCCTGGATCGTGCGCAGGTCGTAGCCAGCCTCCAGCAAGTGGGTGGCGAAGGAGTGGCGCAAGGTGTGCGCGCTCAGCAGCTTGTGCAGCCCCGCCTGCGCCCGCGCCCGCTTCAGCGCGCGCGCCAGTACCGCATCGTCCACGTGGTGGCGATGCTCGCCGCCACCGCGCGGGTCCCGCGACCGCCGCTCCGCCGGAAACACGAACTGCCAGCCGAAGTCGCGCTCCGCGCCCGGATACTTGCGCGCCAGCGCGTCCGGCAGGACCGTCGCCCCGAATCCTTCGGCCAGGTCCCGTGCATGCAGCACCCGCGCGCGTTCGATCTCCCGCCGCAGCGGCTCCTCCAGCGTCCGCGGCAACACCGTGCGCCGGTCCTTGCCGCCCTTGCCGTCGCGCACCAGGATCTCGCCCCGCGCGAAGTCCACATCCTTCACCCGCAGCCGCAGGCACTCCATCAGGCGCATCCCCGTGCCGTAGAGCAGGCTGGCCATCAGCCAGGTGCGGCCCTCCAGCATCGCCAGCAGCCGGCGCACCTCGTCCACCGACAGCACCGAGGGCAGCCGCTGCGGCCGCTTCGCCCGCACCACCGCTTCCATCCACGGCAACTGCATGCGCAGCACCTCGCGGTACAGG
>CAYYAT010000072.1:0-7313 GCA_964469595.1 uncultured Thermomonas sp. | reverse complement strand
ACGTGGTGGTGCTCAGCCACCTGCATTTCGACCACGCCGGCGGCCTGCTGGCGCCGTGGGCGGAGGGCCGCGCGCCGGAGCTGCTGTTCCCGAACGCCACCTTCGTGGTCGGGCGCGACCACTTCGAGCGCGCGCGCCATCCGCACCCGCGCGATCGCGCCAGCTTCATCCCGGAACTGCCCGCGCTGCTGGAGGCGAGCGGCCGGCTGGAGCTGGTGGACGGCGACCACAGCGCCGCGCTGGGCGAGGCCGTGCGCTTCCACCACAGTGACGGCCACACGCCGGGGCTGCTGCTGGCCGAGATCGTCGGGCCGGAGACGGTGGACGGCCAGCCGCACGGCGGCGTGGTGTTCTGCACCGACCTGATCCCCGGCCGGCCGTGGGTGCACGTGCCGATCACCATGGGCTACGACCGCAACGCCGAACTGCTGATCGACGAGAAGCGCGCCTTCCTCGAGGACAAGCTGGCGCGCGACGTGCGCCTGTTCTTCACCCACGACCCCGGCTGCGCGCTGGCGCAGGTGGTGCGCGACGACAAGGGCCGCTTCGCCACCGCGCACGAATACCCCGAATTGCACGCCCGCCCGCTGGCGGCCTGAGGAAGCGCGATGCCCCGGATCACCCTGCTGTTCACCGCCCTGCACGTGCTGCTGATGCTGGTGCTGCTGGCGCGCATCTCGCAGGTGCGGCACGCCCGCGGCATCGGCCTCGGCGATGGCGGTGATCCCGAACTGCTGCGCAGCATCCGGGTGCATGCCAACTTCGTCGAGCACGTGCCGATCGCCCTGCTGCTGCTCGCCCTGCTGGAGCTTTCCGGACTGCCCGCGCCGTGGCTATGGGGCCTGGGCGGCGGCCTGCTGCTGGCGCGCGTGCTGCACGCGCAGGGGCTGTCGCGCACCGGCGGCTATTCGTTCGGCCGCTTCTGGGGCACCGCCCTGACCTGGCTGGTGCTGCTGCTGATGGCCCTCGCCGGGGTGTGGCTGGCGCTGGGGTGAGGGCGCAAGGCCGGGCGATGCGGGTGCCCGCTCAATCCACCGGCGTGCCGAACAGGCGGTCGCCGGCGTCGCCGAGGCCGGGGCGGATGTAGGCGTTTTCGTCGAGGCGCTGGTCGATCGCGGCGACGTACACCTCGATCTCGGGGTGGGCGGCCTCCAGCGCGTGCAGGCCTTCCGGCGCGGCGACCAGGAAGATCGCCTTGATCCGCGGGCAGCCGGCGTCCTTCAGTAGCTGGATGGCAGCGATCGCGCTGCCGCCGGTGGCCAGCATCGGGTCGATCAGCAGCGCGGTGCGCTCGGGCATGCGGTCGGCCAGGCGCTGGTAATAGCCTTCCGGGCGGTGGGTGCTCTCGTTGCGGCGCAGGCCGACCACGCTTACCGGCGCCGCCGGCAGCAGGGCCTGCACGCCGGGCAGGAAGCCGAGGCCGGCGCGCAGGATCGGCACCAGGGTGAGATGTTCGCCGCGCACGTGCTCCACCTGCAGCGGGCCGGCCCAGGTCTGCACCGTCACTGCCTCGGTGGGCAGGTCGCGGGTGGCCTCGAACGCCAGCAGCCCCGCGATTTCGCCGGCCAGCTGGCGGACGTGGACGGGGTCGGTGCTGATGTCGCGCAGCTTGCCGAGCTTGTGGCGCACCAGCGGATGATCGACGACGACGGTTTTCATGCTGCCAGCGTAGCGGGATGGCCCGCGCAAAAACAGACGGGGCGGCCTGGAGGCCGCCCCGCAAGGACACTGCGCAGGGACGGGCGCGTCAGGCCGCGGCGGCCTGCGCGACGCGTGGGCCTTCCAGGATCGCGCGCTTGACCATCGCCACCACCAGCTTCAGCTCGTCCTCGCTGATCGCGAAGTGCGGGGTGAAGCGCAGCGAGTTCTCGCCGCCGTGGATCACGCCGATGCCGTGCTCGCGCATCCATTCCTCGGTGGAGCCGGTGCCGTAGCCCTTGAACTCGCGGGTGAGTTCGCAGGAGAACAGCAGCCCGGTGCCCTGCACCTTGGTGATCGGCCCGCCCAACTCGGCCTTCAGCGCCTCCAGCAGGGCCAGGGCCTGGCGGCCGCGGGCGCGGATGTTATCGCGCAGGGCGGGGGTGAGCTGCGCCAGCACGGTGCAGGCCACGTCCAGCGCGCGCGGGTTGGTGGTCATGGTGTTGCCGTACAGGCCGCGCTTGTAGAGGCCGGCGGCGTGCTCGGTGACCGCCAGCACCGACAGCGGGTACTGGCCGGCGTTGAGCGCCTTGGAGTAGGTCTCCATGTCCGGGGCCTCGATGCCCTCGAAGCCGGGGTAGTCCACGATCGACAGGTAGCCGGTGGCGCGCAGGCCGGCCTGGATCGAATCCACCAGCAGCAGGCTGCCGTGGGCGCGGGTGAGGGCGCGCGCGGCGTTGTAGAAATCCACCGGCACGCTGCGGCCGGGATCGCCTTCGCCCATCACCGGCTCCAGGAACATCGCCTCGATGAACCAGCCGTTGGCCTCGGCATCGGCGAACACCTTGCGCAGGGCGTCGATGTCGTACGGTGGCACCGCGATCACCGAATCCTCGCCGCGGAAGCTGGCCAGGTGCTGCAGGTAGGTCTTGCGGGTGGAATCGGAATACAGCGCCGGGCGTTCGGTGCGGCCATGGAAGGCGCCCTTCACCACCAGCCGCTTGATGGCCTTGCCGGCGTGGCGGGCGCCGGGATCGGTCTGGGTCTTGGCGTTGGCGTCCACGATGCGCGAGGCCAGCGACACCGATTCCGAACCGGAGTTCAGGCACATGAAGGACGCGTACGGGCAGCCGCCGCGGGTCTGCCCGATCTCGCGGCGCATGGCGTTGGAGAAGCGCAGCTGCGCCACGTGCGGGGTCATGATGTTGGCCATCGCCTGCGGGCGTGCCATCGCCGCGATCACCGCCGCCGGCGCGTGGCCGAGGCCGAGCATGCCGTAGCCGCCGGTGTCGTACAGCACCGCGCCCTTCAGGGTGACGATCCACGGGCCCCGCGCGGCCAGCGCCACGTAGGGGTTGGCATTGTCCTGCGAGTAGAAATTGACGAAGCCTTCCTGCACCTTCGCGCGCTGGGCGTCCTCGTCCAGCTCCAGCAGCGCGGGGAACTCGGCGCGCACGCCGGCGTATTCCGCGGCGGCGGCGGCGATGGCCTCGCCCAGCTGCGGATCGCGCGCGGCGAAGTCGAGCACGGTGGCATCGTCCAGCCCGGTGGTGCGGATGCCACCGTGGGCGCGCAGTGGGGCGAGGGTGTCGATCAGGCTCATGGTGCGTCTCCCGTCCGGGGCCATGGCCGCAGGCGGCGGCCGGCCAAACCTTCATTATCCGGGGATGCCTGTCATTCGGTAGGGTGGATTCGACTTGAATGACGGGCATTCTGGGCGAATCGACGTTATGCTTCGTCGATATGCGAATCTCCGCCGCCGACGAACAGCTGCTGTCCCTGCTCCGCGAGGACGCCCGCGCCGCCACCGCCGACATCGCCCGTCGCCTGGGCCTGTCGCGCACCACCGTGCAGAACCGGATCGCCCGCCTGGAGCAGCAGGGGGTGATCCGCGGCTACACCGTGCGCATCGACGACGAGCTGGAGCGCAACCGCATCCGGGCGCACATCCTCATCACCCTGCGCCCGAAGCAGATGGCGGCGGTGGTGAAGTCGCTGCAGGGCATGCACGAGGTGCGGGTGCTGTATTCGATCAGCGGCGACAACGACCTGATCGCGCTGGCGGTCACCGCCACCGTGGGCGAGATGGACGTGCTGACCGACCGCATCGGCGCGATCGACGGGGTGGAGCGCACCAATACCTCGATCATCCTCTCGACCAAGTTCGAGCGCTGAACCCGGGGGTGGCGTCCGCGGGTGCGTCCTACAATACGCGGCCCAATCCCGCCGCCGCACGCCGTTGAAGACCTCCGATTTCCACTACGACCTCCCGCCCGAGCTGATCGCGCAGGCGCCGCTGCCGGAGCGCTCGGCCAGCCGCCTGCTGCACGTGCCGCCCGGCGACGCCGCGCTGGAGGACCGCCACGTGCGCGACCTGCCGTCGCTGCTGCGCGCCGGCGACCTGCTGGTGTTCAACGACACCCGGGTGATCCCGGCGCGGCTGTTCGGCGCCAAGGCCACCGGCGGGCGGGTGGAGATCCTGATCGAGCGGCTGCTGCCGGACAACGCGGCGCGCGCGCAGCTGGGCGTGAGCAAGCCGCCGCAGGTGGGCAGCCGGATCGCGCTGGACGCCGGCGGCGAGGCCGAGGTGCTCGCCCGCGACGATGACGGCTTCTGGACGCTGCGTTTCCACGTGGACGGGACGCTTGCGGACTGGCTGCAGCACGCCGGCCAGCTACCGCTGCCGCCTTACATCGAGCGCCTGCCGGACCAGGCCGACGCCGAGCGCTACCAGCCCGTGTTCGCGCGCGAGGCCGGCGCGGTGGCCGCGCCCACCGCCGGCCTGCATTTCGACGCCCCGCTGCTGGAGGCGCTGCGTGGGCGTGGGATCGGGATCGGCCACATCACCCTGCACGTCGGTGCCGGCACCTTCCAGCCGGTGCGGGTGGACGACGTGCACGCCCACCGCATGCACAGCGAGTGGATCAACGTGGGCGCGGCGCTGGTGGAGCAGGTGCGGCGCACGCGCGCGGCCGGTGGCCGGGTGATCGCGGTGGGCACCACCGTGGTGCGGGCGCTGGAGAGCGCGATGGTGGGCGATGCGCTGCAGCCGTTTGCCGGCGACACCAGCATTTTCATCTTTCCCGGCTACCGCATCCGCAGCATCGACGCGCTGCTGACCAACTTCCATCTGCCCGAAAGCACCCTGCTGATGCTGGTCTCCGCTTTCGCCGGCAAGGAGCGCATCTTCGCCGCCTACGAACACGCGGTGCGCCAGCGCTACCGCTTCTTCAGCTACGGCGACGCCATGCTGCTGTGGCCGCAGGAGGCCGGCGCATGAGCCGCATGGATTTCCAGCTGCTGAAGACCGACGGCGCGGCCCGCCGCGGGCGCATCAGCTTCCCGCGCGGGGTCATCGAAACCCCGGCGTTCATGCCGGTGGGCACCTATGGTTCGGTCAAGGGCGTGCTGCCGCAGCAGCTGCGCGATCTCGGTGCGCAGATCATCCTCGGCAACACCTTCCACCT
This sequence comes from uncultured Thermomonas sp., assembly GCA_964469595.1. Taxonomy (GTDB): domain Bacteria; phylum Pseudomonadota; class Gammaproteobacteria; order Xanthomonadales; family Xanthomonadaceae; genus Thermomonas. The sequence continues at coordinate 2,208 of CAYYAT010000072.1, read as the reverse complement.
GTTCCTGCGGCCGGGGCTGGAGGTGATCGCCGCGCACGGGGGCCTGCACGGCTTCGCGCGCTGGGACGGGCCGATCCTCACCGACTCCGGCGGCTTCCAGGTGTTCTCGCTGGCCCACCGCCGCAAGATCACCGAGGCCGGCGTCACCTTCGCTGCGCCCACCGACGGGCGCAAAGTGTTCCTCGGGCCCGAGGAGTCCATGCACATCCAGAAGGTGCTGGGCAGCGACATCGTGATGATCTTCGACGAGTGCCCGCCGGTGCACGACGAGCACGGCCAGCCGGTGCACCGACGGGTGGTCGAGAAGTCGATGGAGCTCTCGCTGCGCTGGGCCGAGCGCAGCAAGCGCGCGCACGAGGGCAACGACGCGGCGCTGTTCGGCATCGTCCAGGGCGGCGTGCACCACGACCTGCGCACGCGCTCGGCGCAAGGCCTGCAGCAGATCGGCTTCGACGGCTACGCGGTGGGCGGGCTGGCGGTGGGCGAGAGCGAGGACGAGCGCAACGCCATGCTGGACCACACCTGCCCGCAGCTGCCCCAGGACCGCCCGCGCTACCTGATGGGCGTGGGCCGGCCGGAGGACCTGGTGGAGGCGGTGGCGCGCGGGATCGACATGTTCGACTGCGTGATGCCCACCCGCAATGCCCGCAACGGCCATTTCTTCACCGCGACCGGCGTGGTGCGCGTGCGCAACAGCCAGTACGAGCACGACCTGCGGCCGATCGAGGAGGGCTGCGACTGCGTGGCCTGCGCCGGCGGCTTTTCCCGCAGCTACCTGCGCCACCTGGACCGCTGCAACGAGATGCTGGGACCGATCCTGGGGACCCTGCACAATCTGCGCTACTACCAGCGGCTGATGGCGCAGATGCGCGACGCGATCGCAGCGGGAACTTTCGCTGACTTCCGCGAGTCCTTCTACGCCGCGCGCCGGTCCTGAGGCGGCGTTCCGCCGCGGCCTGCGCCGGGGCGGGCGCGGCAGTCGTGGCATAATCCCCCGCTGGCCTCGCGCCAGCCGCTTGCCGTACCCCTTCGTTTTCGCTGACACGGATTCCCGATGAACCCGCTCGATACCTTGCTCGACCTGATCATCCCCGCCGCCCATGCCCAGGCCGCCGGCGGCGCCGCCCCCGCGCAGGGCGGGATGCTGTCCACCCTGCTGTTCCCGGTCGTGCTGATCGTGATCATGTACTTCCTGATGATCCGCCCGCAGATGAAGCGGCAGAAGGAGCACAAGGCCATGCTGGACAAGCTGGCCAAGGGCGACGAGGTGATCACCAACGGCGGCATCGCCGGCAGTGTGGTCGCCATCGGCGAGGTGTTCATCACCATCGAGGTCGCCAGCGGCGTCGAGCTGCGCGTGCAGCGCGGCGCGATCGCCAGCGTGCTGCCCAAGGGCACGTTGAAGTCGGCCTGAGCCGCCATCCTCCCGTCCGTCCAGACCCGGCGCCCCGCCGGCGTCGTGCAGGATCTGAGCAATGCTTGAATTCCCGCGTTGGAAGTACTTCGTCATCCTCCTGGTGCTGGCGCTGAGCGTGCTGTACGCGCTGCCCAACATCTACCAGAAGGACCCGTCCGTGCAGATCACCGCCAACCGCGGGGCGCAGATCGACGACGCCTTGAAGTCGAAGGTGGTGCAGATCCTGGCCGACGCCAAGGTGACGCCGAAGGCGATCGCGAAGGAGGGCGACAACCTGGTGGTGCGGCTGAACTCGCTGAACGACCAGACCGCCGCCAACAACGCGATCCGCGAGCAAGTGGGCGACCGCTACACGGTGGCGCTGAACCTGGCCTCCACCGTACCGGCCTGGCTCAGCCGCCTGGGCGGGCACCCGATGGTGCTGGGCCTGGACCTGGTGGGCGGCGTGCACTTCGCCCTGCAGGTGGACAAGAAGGCGGCGGTGGACAAGCGCTTCGACGCGTTCGCCGACGACATCCGCACCACCCTGCGCGACGCCCGCGTGGCCTACCGCTCGGTGGAGCGCAGCGGCAACGATTCGCTGCGCGTGGTGCTGGCCAACCCCGAGGACGCCGCCAAGGCGCGCGCCGCGCTGGTGAAGGCGCAGCCGACCCTGACCTATTCCAGCGATGCCACCGGGATCGTGGTCGGCGTGCCGCAGGCCGAGATGCAGCAGATCGCCTCCAGCGCGATCGAGCAGAACCTGACCACCCTGCGCAACCGCGTCAACGAACTGGGCGTGGCCGAGCCGA
>CAYYAT010000071.1:3022-7356 GCA_964469595.1 uncultured Thermomonas sp. | reverse complement strand
GCTGCTGGGGCCGCGCTGCCGCTTCGTCCCCACCTGCTCGGAATACGCGATGGAGGCGATCGCCCGGTTCGGGCCGATCAAGGGCAGCTGGCTGGCGGCCCGCCGCATCGCCCGCTGCCATCCGCTGCATCCCGGCGGGCACGATCCTGTCCCCCCGGCATGAGCCTGCGCGCACCGACCCGCCACGCCATCGCGCTGGCGCTGCTGGCCGCGCTCCCGCTGGCGGCCGCCCGGGCACCGTCGCAAGCGGCGACCGCCACAGCCAGTGCCATCACCGACGCCACGCCGGGCGTGGTGTTTCCGGCCAGCGTGCCGCAGGGCGCCATGGTGATCGGCAAGGTGCCCGCGGGCAGCGCGGTGCGCTATCGCGGCCGCAACCTGCGCCCTACCGCCTATGGCAGCGTGGTGTTCGGCGTCGGTCGCGACGAGCCGGGCCCGCTGGAGCTGACGGTGCAGCCGCCCGGCGCGGCGGCGCAACCAGTGCGGATTGCGGTGACCCCGCGCGACTGGCCGCTGGAGCGCGTGCGCGGCGCCCCACCGGCCACGGTGAACCCGCCGCCGGAGATCGCGCGCCGGATCGCGCAGGAACAGGCCCGCGTGAGCGCCGCGCGCGAGCGCGATGGGGATGAAACCGGCTTCGCCCAGCGCTTCCAGTGGCCGCTGCAAGGCCGCATCAGCGGGCGCTTCGGCAACCAGCGGATCTACGACGATACTCCCGGCGCCCCGCATTCGGGCATGGACATCGCCGCCCCGGCGGGCACTCCGGTGCAGGCGCCCGCCAGCGGCGTGGTGACCTTCGCCGCCCCGGATCTCTACCTCACCGGCGGCACCCTGCTGCTGGACCATGGCCATGGCATCAGCAGCAACTTCCTGCACCTGTCGCGGATCGACGTACAGGTGGGCGAGGTGGTCCGACAGGGCCAGGTGATCGGCGCGGTCGGCGCCACCGGGCGCGCGACCGGGCCGCACCTGCATTGGGGGATGAATTGGTTCGATACCCGAATCGACCCGCTGCTGGTGCTCGAACGCGGGCAATAGCCGGCGCCGCCGGCAGCGCGATCAGCCGTTGCGGCCGCTGACGCTGGCCACCGCGTCGTGCGGGTGCAGGCTTTCCAGATGTGCCACGCGCGCGCTCCAGGCGGCAATGCGGGCCTCTGCGGCCAGCACGGCGGCCACCCGGCGCGCGGCATCCTCGCAGAACATCAGGTTGGCGGCATTGGCCTGGGCGAAGGCCTGCTCGTCCTCGCGCTTGACCGCGGTCTGCACCGGGGTGCCCAGCGCGGCTTCCAGCGCATCCACCAGCGCGACCAGCGGCAGGCCGTCAAAGGCCGGCTTCAGCTCCACCCGCACCTCGGCGCGGCTGCGCTGGGCATGCGGGGTGGCGGCCAGCCCGCGCGGACTTTCCAGCCAGTCGCGCACGGCTTCGGCCGGGACCGCGCCGGCCTCTGCGAAATCGGCGGCGAAGCGCTGTGCATTGGCCTGCCGCGACAGCGCGGCCGACGCCGGGCAGGTGCTGGAATAGTCCAGCGCGAACGCCAGGACCAGGCGCAGGTGACCGTCGGCCAGCTCCGCCTCGACCTCGACCGGATAGCGCTTCCAGCCGGCATTGTCGCTGCGCAGCGCGCGCCGCAGCAGCAGCTGGTCGTAGCGCAGGCGCAGGCGGGCACGGCTGGACAGGCCCTGCTGCGAGGCGATGCAGGCCTCCAGCAGGCGGCGCAGCGACGGCGCGCCCAGCGCCTCGTTGGCCAGGCCCTGCTGCAGTTGCAGGTACAGGCGCGACATGTGGATGCCGCGGGTGGCGGGATCGCGCAGGTCGACCGCGATGTCCACGCTGGCCGGCACCGTCATCACCTGGCCCGCCTCGTCCTGCAGCAGGATCGGCAGGGCCATGCCGTCCATCCCCACCCAGTCCAGCGCACGCGCCTGCGCGGCGGTGTCGAAGGCCACATCGGGCAGGATCGGCGAAGTCAGCGGCTTGTGCATTGCGGCATTGTACCGGGCCAGGCGTGAGTGCCCCTGCAACGCTGTGGTTCAGCCGCGCGCGCCGCGCCAGGCCGCGAGCAGCGCCACCGGTGCGGGGATCGGCGGCCTGCGCCCGCCGGCGATCCGCCGCAGGCGGGCACGCACCAGCGCGGCATGGATGCGCTCGGCGCGGGCGCCGGCGCGCAGCGCAGGCAAGGCAAGCAGGTCCGGGAGCGCAGTACCGGCCGCCGGCACCCCGCGCTGCGGCAGCAGCAGCACCCATTCGACCAGCAGTGCCTCGCGCAGGGCCTCCGCAGAGGCCCCGGCGCCCCCCACGAACACACGCGCGGACAGCGGCGCCAGCACTGCGGCCAGCGGCATCCGCCCGGCCAGCGTGACGGCACGATCGCCTTCCGGCACCCGCCGCAGGCGCAGCACCGGAAGCGCCGCCGCCAGTGCCACCCAGTCCAACGGCTGCTTCTGCAGCGTCAGCCCCAGCGGATGCCGACGCGCACCGCGCGCCCAGCCGCGCAACTCCTCTTCCCACCAGCCCAGCTTGGCCGCACCCGGGGTGGGATCCTCTCCGCCCCAGGCGGCCTCGAGCAGCTCCGCGCGCAGAGCCAGCCAGGCCTGCGCCAGCGGACGCTCGGCCGGGGCCAGAAATCCCTCGGCGATCGCCCATTCCGGCCAGCGCGCACGCCATTTTTCGAGGAAGGCCTCGAGCGCGGCGGCGTCGCTCATGGCACGGCCTGCAGCGGCAGCGGCCAGCGCAGCAAATCGCGCGGGGCCTGCACCAGCACGTCGCCCCCCCAGGCCGCCGGATCCTCGTCCGGCGGGCGATAGCCCCACAGCGCGACCAGCGCGGGCATCCCCGCCGCGCGCGCGGCCTCGATGTCGCGCGCGTCATCGCCGACGTAGGCGCACTCCGCGGCGGCCACGCCCAGCGCCCGTGCCGCGTGCAGCAGCGGCAGCGGGTGCGGCTTGCGCTCGGCCAGGGTGTCGCCGCCGACCAGCACCGCGCAGCGGGCCTCCCAACCGAGCCCCGGCAGCACCTGCCGGGCCAGGTATTCGGGCTTGTTGGTGACGATCCCCCAGCGGCTGCCGGCGGCCTCGATCGCCTCCAGCAGCGCGGGCACGCCGTCGAACAGGCCGCCATGCCGGCCCAGTTCCTGCGCATAGGTGTCGAGGAACTCGCGCACCAGCTCCGCCGACACCTCGCCGCCGAGTTCGGGAAAGGCCACCGAACTCATCGCGCGCGAGCCGCGGGAGACATGCGGACGCAGCGCCTCCAGCGCCATCGGGCCCTGCCCGCGCGCGGCGCGCATGCGGTTGACGGTCGCCAGCATGTCCGGCGCGCTGTCGAGCAGGGTGCCGTCCAGGTCGAACAGCACCACCTTCGGGAACAGGGCCGCGCTCATTCCGGCTTGCGCGCGCAGGCGAGGTAATTGACGTCGGTGCGGCGCACGATGCGCGCCGCGTTGCGCCAGGGTTCGTACAGCAGGCCGCTGACATCCTCCAGCACCAGCCCGGCGTCGCGCAGCAGGCGCGCCAGCTCCGAGGGCTTGATGAAATCGCGGTACTGGTGGGTGCCGGTGGGCAGCAGGCGCGCGATGTATTCCGCGCCCACGATCGCCAGCGCGAACGCCGCCGGGGTGCGGTTCAGGGTGGATAGGAACAGGCGGCCGCCGGGCTTGAGCAGCGCCGCGCAGGCGCGCACCACCGAGCCGGGGTCCGGCACGTGTTCCAGCATCTCCATGCAGGTCACCGCGTCGAACGCGCCCGGCAGTTCCCCGGCCAGCGCTTCCACCGCGACCTGCCGGTATTCGACCTTCACCCCGGACTCGAGCCCGTGCAGGCGGGCGACCTTCAGCAGGGTCGGTGCGAGGTCAATCGCGGTGACGCGGGCACCGGCCTTGGCCAGCGCCTCGCTGAGCAGGCCGCCGCCGCAGCCGACATCCAGCACGGCCGCGCCGCGCAGGGTGACGCGCTGCGCCACGTAGCCCAGCCGCGCGGGGTTCAGCGCGTGCAGGGCCTTCTGCGGGCCTGCCGGGTCCCACCAGCGCTGTGCGAGGGCGTCGAACTTGTCGAGTTCGGCCTGGGCGAAATTGCCGGGAGCGGCGCTCATGCGCGCACCTCCGCGATCCGGGCCCGCCACTGGCGGGCGTTGGCGACGATGGCGTCGATGTCCATGTCGACCAGCACGCGCTGGCACAGCTTCGCGCGGCCGGCGATCCACACGTCCGTCACCTGCTGGCGGCCGGCCGCGTACACCAGCTGCGAGACCACGTGGTGCAGCGGCTGGGTCTCCAGCGCGGACAGGTCCACGCAGGCAAGGTCAGCCTCCTTGCCGGGCTCGATCGAACCGATGCGGT
>CAYYAT010000071.1:0-3012 GCA_964469595.1 uncultured Thermomonas sp. | reverse complement strand
GACCTGCTCACGCCCCAGTACATATACCAGATGTGAGACCGGGTCGTAGCAGGGCGCGCTCGCGAGGTCGTCGAGGCGCACCGCGCACAGGTCGGCCTCCTTGCCGGGCTCGATCGAGCCGATGCGGTCGCCGAAGCCCAGGGCGCGGGCGCCGCCCAGCGTCGCCGCGTGCAGCGCCTCGAACGCCGAGAAGCCGGCAGCGTCGTTGGCCACCGCCTTGCCCAGCAGCGCCGCGGTGCGGGTCTCGCCGAACATGTCGAGGTCGTTGTTGCTGGCGCAGCCATCGGTGCCGATCGCCAGATTCACGCCTGCCTTCAGCAGCGCGCAGGCCGGGCAGAAGCCCGAGGCCAGCTTGAGGTTGGATTCCGGGCAGTGCACCACGCTCACGCCGCGTTCGGCGCACAGCTGGATCTCGGCCTCGGTGAGCTGGGTCATGTGCACCGCGATCAGGCGGTCATTCACCAGCCCCAGCCGGTCCAGCCGCGCCAGCGGACGCTGGCCGTGCAGCTTCACCGAGTCCGCCACTTCCTGCGCGGTCTCGTGGGTGTGCAGGTGCACCGGCACGTCCAGCTGGTCGGACAGCATCCGCACCCGCTCGAAGTTGGCGTCACTGACGGTGTACGGCGCGTGCGGCGCGAACGCGGTGGCGACCAGCGGGTCGCCGCGCCAGGCGTCGTGCAGTTCGCAGGCGCGGTCGAAGTACTCGTCGTCGGTTTTCGCCCAGGCGCTGGGGAAGTCGATCACCACCGCGCCGACCAGCGCACGGAAGCCGTGCTGCTTGTACACCGCCGCCTGCACGTCGGGGAAGAAGTAGTTCTCGTTGGCGCAGGTGGTGCCGCCGCGCAGCATCTCCGCGATCGCCAGGCGCATGCCGTCGGCCACGAACTCGGGCCCGATCACCGCCGTCTCCACCGGCCAGATGTGCTCGCGCAGCCAGGTCATCAGCGGCAGGTCGTCGGCCACGCCGCGCAGCAGGGTCATCGGGTTGTGGGTGTGGGCGTTGACCAGGCCGGGGATCAGCGCGGCCTCCGGCCGCGAGACGGTCTCCGCCGGCGCAAAGCGCGCGCGCGCCTCGGCGGTGGGCAGCACCGCCAGGATGCGCCCCCCGGAAACGGCGACGGCGTGATCCTCCAAGACCACGCCGTGCGGGACGACCGGCACCACCCAGCCGGCTTCGATGAGAAGGTCGCAGGGCTGCGGCGCGGGCTCGGTCATGGCGCTCCTTCCAAAACGGCACCCGCCCGCGCACGGCGCGGACGGGTGGCTGCATCACTTCACCCGGGAGACGTACTCGCCGCTGCGGGTATCGACCTTGATCACCTCGTCCTGGCCGACGAACAGCGGCACGCGCACCACCGCGCCGGTCTCCAGGGTCGCCGGCTTGCCGCCGCCGCCGGAGGTATCGCCGCGCACGCCGGGATCGGTCTCGACGATCTTCAGCTCGACGAAGTTCGGCGGCGTCACCTGGATCGGCACCCCGTTGAACAAGGTCACGATGCACATTTCCTCGCCCTTGATCCACTTGGCGGCGTCGCCGACGCCGGCCTTGTCGGCCTGCACCTGCTCGAACGTCTCCTGGTTCATGAAGTGCCAGTACTCGCCATCGCTGTACAGATACTGCATGTCGGTATCCACCACGTCGGCGGCCTCTACCGAGTCGGTGGACTTCATGGTGATTTCCTGCACGCGGCCGGAACGGATCATGCGGTAGCGCACGCGGGTGAAGGCCTGGCCCTTGCCGGGCTTCACGTAATCGGTTTCGGTGATGATGCAGGGCTCGTTGTTGACGAGGATCTTCTGCCCGGACTTGACGTCGTTCATGCCGAGGGAGGCCATGGGTGCTCCTTGGGGCCACCCGGCGCGGGCGGCTAAACTGTGGGTTTTACGAGGGTTCCGGCTGGGCCGGAACGGTGTTCTTGCAGCCGGACATGATACCCGCAGCCCCCACCTCCTTGCAGCATGGCCCCAACCCGCGCTGGCAGACGCTGTGGCGCGAAGCCGTGCGCGACCCGCGCGAGCTGCTGGCGCTGCTGGGCCTGGACGCCCTGGCAGAGGGCCTGTCCGAGGCCGCGGCGCGCCAGTTCCCGCTGCGCGTTCCGCGCGGCTTCGTGGCCCGGATGCGCCCCGGCGACCCGCACGACCCGCTGCTGCGGCAGGTGCTGCCGGTGCTGGACGAGGCGCGCGTGGTCCCCGGCTTCGGCCTGGATGCCGTGGGCGACACCACCGCGCGCCGCGGCGGCGGGGTCATCCACAAATACAACGGCCGCGCCCTGCTGATCGCCACCGGCAGCTGCGCGATCAATTGCCGCTACTGCTTTCGCCGCCACTACCCCTACGCCGAGGACACCGCCGCCGCGGCCGGCTGGCGCGAGGCGGTGGCGCGGATCGCCGCGGACCCGTCGATCCACGAGGCCATCCTCTCCGGCGGCGACCCGCTGTCGCTGGCCGACCACAAGCTGGCCGAGCTGACCGACGCCCTGCGCGCGGTCCCGCACGTCCGCCGCCTGCGCCTGCATACCCGGCTGCCGGTGGTGCTGCCGGAGCGGGTGGACGCCGGCCTGCTGGCCTGGCTGCAGCCACTGCCGTGGCCGGTGACCGTGGTGATCCATGCCAACCACGCCCGCGAGTTCGGCCCCGCGGTGGACGCCGCGATGGCGCGCCTGCGCGGCGCGGGCGCGACCCTGCTCAACCAGGCGGTGCTGCTGCGCGGCGTGAACGACAGCGTGGATACGCTGGCGGACCTGTTCGAACGCGGCTTCGCCGCTGGCGTGCTGCCCTACTACCTGCACCAGCTGGACCGGGTCGCGGGGGCCGCCCATTTCGAGGTCGACGATGCCACCGCGCTGGCGCTGCACGCGGCGCTGGCGGCGCGGCTGCCCGGCTACCTGGTGCCGAAACTGGTGCGCGAGATCGCCGGCCAGCCCGGCAAGACGCCACTCACCGGGCTTTGACCGGCGTCACGTTCGTGGGTACGGTAGCCTGCTATCTATCCCCCGACACGATGGCACCGGA
>CAYYAT010000070.1:6502-7360 GCA_964469595.1 uncultured Thermomonas sp. | reverse complement strand
CGACCTTCCCGGCCCTGCTCGGCCGCGCGGCCAGCCATGCCCACCTGCAGGCGCTGTCCACCCAGATGCAGGCTGCGCTGGAGACGCTGGCGATCGATACCGGGGCACTGGCCCTGCTGGCGCGCCAGGCGGTCGAGCGCCGCCACTGACGCCACCCTCACGCCGCCAGCGAACATGCGGCGGCGGACGCGGGATCAGCGCCGGCAGGCCGCCAGCAGGTCGCGGTCGCGCCGGTAGGCGCTGGTCTGCACGTCGAACGCGCCCAGCACGGTCGAGAACAGGTCGTCGTGGCTGGCCTCGCGCTGCGCCTGCGCGCGCAGGCAGGCCAGGTCCAGCCCGGCATCGGCAGCGAACCCGGGCGAGAACCACAGCACCATCGGCACGTGCAGCTGCACCCGCGGGGCGACGGCATGCGGCGCGCCGTGCAGGAACAGGCCGTATTCGCCCAGCGATTCACCGTGGTCGGATACGTACAGCATGGCCGCATCGCGCCCCTGCTGCGCGGCCAGCAGGTCGATCAGCCGGCCTAGCACCGCATCCGTGTAGAGGATGGCGTTGTCGTAGGCATTGACGATGTCCTGGCGCGCGCAGCGGCTCAGCTCGGCGGTCTGGCAGACCGGCGTCCAGCGCGCGTACTGCGGCGGGTAGCGCTCGAAATAGTTGGGGCCGTGGTTGCCCAGCATGTGCAGCACCACCAGCGCATCGCCGGGCATCGCCGCCAACGCCTGCGGCAGCCCGGCCAGCAGGATCTCGTCGAGGCAGCGCCCCTGCGCGCACAGCCCCGGCGCATCGCCGGGTCCCATGGTGTGGGTCGGCACGCCGGCGCAGGTGCCCTTGCAGCCGGACTGGTTGTCGCGC
>CAYYAT010000070.1:5481-6384 GCA_964469595.1 uncultured Thermomonas sp. | reverse complement strand
GCGTCGGGGTCGTAGCCGGCGCGGCCGAACGGCGAGAGCATGCACGGAAGCGACACCTCGGTGCTGGTGCCGCAGGCGGTGACATCGGAGAAGTTCACCACGTCGCGGCGCGCCAGCTCCGGCGTGGTCTGGCGCGCATAGCCGTTCAGCCCCCAGTGGTCGCCACGCACGGTCTCGCCGATCACCAGCACCAGCAGCCGCGGCCGGCGTGCCTGCGCCGCCTGCGGACGATGCGCGTCCGCGCCGACCACCCGGCGCGGGCCGGCCAGCTGCTGCGCAGGCTTCACCGCGTTCACCAGCGCCACGATGTAGTTGCCCGGGGTGATCTGGTAGCGCAGCGCCTTGTTCGCGCGCATCAGCGCGAAGATGCCCTGCGAGGCGGCTCCGATCGCCAGCGCGGTCAGCAACGCCGTGCCCAGCAGGAACACGGCACGCAGCAGCAGCCCGCGCCGCCAGCTGCGCGCGGGCGTGCGCACCAGCAGCACCAGCGCGGCCGGCAGCACGCCCAGCAGCAGCACGTGCAGCAGCATGCGCGCGGAGAGCAGTTCGCGGCTTTCCGCCACGTCGGTGTGCAGGACGTTGCGCACCATCTCGGTGTCGAACACCACCGCGTAGCGGGTCATGTACCAGTGCGCCAGCGCGGTCACCACCAGCAGCAGCGCCAGCAGCGGACGCGCCAGCTTCCACCAGCACAGCAACCCGAGGATGAAGGCCTGCAGCGCGAACACCGCCACGCCCAGCGCCAGCCACACCCGCACCGAGCCGGTTGCGGCCTGCACCGCGCTCCAGAACGGGCCGTTCATGACCAGCAGGAAATAGCCGCTGGCGAGCAGCAGCAGGGCCTCGCTGGACAACCGCGGCCGCCAGCGCTGCCAGCCGCCCGCCCCCGTCGGCACCGCGGGG
>CAYYAT010000070.1:0-5425 GCA_964469595.1 uncultured Thermomonas sp. | reverse complement strand
AACCCCGCGCCCCGGCACGCCTGCCGCCGCCTGTCCACGGAAAATCCAACGCCGAACTCCACGACGTCCGTTCGTGGTGAGCCTGTCGAACCATGAACGGGCGTCGCAGACGTCCCCGCACCGCATCGCCATACGGCGACGCGGCATGGGGGCCGCCCCGGCGACTCAGCGCGCCTGGCGGCGACCGCCCTGGGCCCCGCCACCGCGGCGGCCCTCGCCCTGCCCATCGCGGGCGGACTTCGGTCCGGTATGCGCGTGTGCATGCGCCTCCGCGCTGCGCGGCTTGCCGTGCGGACGGCGGTTGCGGCCCGGGCGCGGGCCGCGCGCCGCATCCGCGAACGGCGCAGCGTCGGTGCGGATGGCGCGACTGGGCTCGAAGCCCGGCACCGTCTCCATCGTGATCTCGCGGCCCAGCAGCTTCTGGATCTGGCGCAGTAGCCCGGCCTCGTCCGGCGACACCAGCGAGATCGCCTCGCCGCTGGCGCCGTTGCGGCCGGTGCGGCCGATGCGGTGGACGTAGTCCTCGGCCACCATCGGCAGGTCGTGGTTGATCACCAGCGGCAGCTGCGGGATGTCCAGCCCGCGCGCGGCCACGTCGGTGGCGACCAGGATCCGGGTCTTGCCGCTCTTGAACTCGGACAGCGCTTTCTGGCGCGCGGCCTGGCTCTTGTTGCCGTGGATCGCCAGCGCCGGCAGCCCGGCTTTCTCCAGCTGCTCGGCCAGGCGGTTGCAGCCGTGCTTGGTCTTGCCGAACACCAGCACCTGCTCGCGATGGCGGCGGGCCAGGATGTCGATCAGTAGGTCGCGCTTCTTCGCCGCGTCCACCGGATGCGCGTGGTGGCGGATGGTCCCGACCACGGTGTTCTGCGCGGCCACCTGCACCTGCTGCGGGTCCTGCATGAACTCCAGCGCCAGCGCCTTGATGCGCGGCTCGAAGGTGGCCGAGAACAGCAGCGTCTGCCGCTGCGCCGGAACATGCTTCATCACCCGCTTGATCGAGGGCAGGAAGCCCATGTCCAGCATGCGGTCGGCCTCGTCCAGCACCAGCATGCGCACGTCGCCGAGCTTGCAGGTGCCACGCTCGAGGTGGTCGATCAGGCGCCCGGGGCAGGCCACCAGCACGTCCACGCCGCGCCGGAACGCCTCCACCTGCGGCTGCATGCCCACGCCGCCGAACAGCGAGGTGACGTTGATGCGCAGGTGTTTGGCATAGGCGCGCAGGTTGTCGGTGATCTGCACCGCCAGCTCGCGGGTGGGGGTGAGCACCAGCACCCGCGGCCGGCGCAGGCCTTCGGGCTTGGGCAGTTCGGCCAGGTTCTGCAGCAGCGGCAGGCCGAACGCGGCGGTCTTGCCGGTCCCGGTCTGGGCACCGCCCAGCACGTCATGGCCGGCCAGCACCAGCGGGATCGCCTGCGCCTGGATCGGGGTCGGGGTGGCATAGCCTTGCTCGGCCAGCGCGCGCAGCAGCGCGGGCGCAAGACCCAGGGATTCGAACGACATCGGGAACACTCCTCAAGGAACGGCACGCGCACGCGGCGCGAACCACCCGGGCGTTCCTGTCGAACCGCGCCGCGGGCATGCATGGCACGACGCCGGGATTCCGGGCCGTGTCTGCGCGACGAAAGGCGTACGGGGAAGATAGCCGCGAAAGGCGGCCGGCTTGATCAGGAAAAACGCGACCTTCGCGGTGAAGGCGGATCAGCCGTGCGCAGAACGCAGGCATTGTACGCCAAATCCGGCCGCTTGCCGCGGCTTACCCCTTCCTTCGTCCCCAATGCCGTGCCAGTCTTGCGCTCTCGCACTCTCTCGCCGCATTTCGCTCATGAAGATCGAAGTCCGCATCGCGCAATGGCTGCTGGCCGCCCTGTTCTTCCTGACCGGCGCCCTGCGCCTGTGGCAGGCCCTGCATGGCGCCCCCACCAGCGATGCGGTGCTGCTGATGAGTACCACCCAGGTGCTGCTGGGAGTGCTGCTGGCCACCGGCTGGCAGCTGCGCATCGTCGCACTCTGCGCGGCCGTGCTGTTGCTGATCGACGCGGCAACGACACATCCATTCTGGAAACTCTCCGGCGGCAGCGCCGCCACCTCGCTGCTGGCCTTTCTGCGGCACGTGAGTCTGGCCGCCGGGCTGCTGCTGCTCTCCACCGCGGGCGGCGCACGCCGGCGCTGAGCACTCAGCCGGCCGCGGCCTGCCCCAGGGTCACAAGGCCGATCGCCAGCACCAGCAGCAGCGCGATGCGCCGAAACAAGGCTTGCGGCACGCGCGCCAGGATGCGTCGCCCCAGCCAGGTGCCGGCCAGCGCCACCACCGCCAGCAGCGGAATCCAGACCAGATCGTGGCTGTGGATGTAGCCGTTGCGCGCATACACCGCGGCGCGGCTGAGGTCGATCGCCAGGTCGATCGCCGCCGAGGTCGCCACGAACACATCCTTGCGCAGGTCGAACGCCGCCATCACCGCGCCGCGCACCGCGCCGCCGGTGCCCACCAGCCCGGCCATACCGCCGGACAGCACTCCGCCCAGCACGGCGTTGCCGGTGCTCGCGCGCACCTTCCAGCGCGGACGCAGCAACATCCAGCCGCTGAGCGCAATCAGGAACAGCGCCAGCAGCACCGTCAGCCCGCGCGTCTCGATCCAGGCCGAGGCCAGCCCGCCCAGCAGCGCGAACGCGACGGCCGGCAGCCCCATCCGCAGCAACAGGCCACGGTCGATCCCGGCGCGGAACAGCCCGAGCTTGCTGAGGTTGCTGGCCAGGTGGAACAGTGCGGTGATGCCGAGCACCGACTGGAAGTCGAAATAGAAGTTCGCGATCGGCACGAAGAACACTGACGAGCCGAAGCCGCCGACCGTACCGGCGACCTCGGCCAGCAGCGCCAGCAGCAGGAAGCCCGCGCCGCGAGCGAACCCCGGCATCAGACGTCCAACACCAGGCCCGGGCGCGGCAGCAGCGCCTGCACGCCGTGGCGGGCCAGAAGCTCGCCGGCCAGCGCCTCGCGCGCCAGATCCTCGCCATGCACCAGCGCCACCGGCGGCGGCGCGGTGAAGCCGGCGTACCACTCCAGCAGCCCCTCCTGATCGGCATGCGCGGACAGCCCGCCGACGGTGTGCCGATGTGCGTGTACCTGCACATCGTGGCCGTGGATGCGCACCCAGCGCGCGCCATCCACCAGCCGCCGTCCGAGCGTGCCCTCGGCCTGGTAGCCGACGAATACGATCCGGGTCTGGCGATGCGGCAGATGCTGGCGCATGTGATGCAGGATGCGCCCGCCGTTGGCCATGCCGTTGCCGGCGATGATGATGGCGCCGCCGTGGATGCGATTGATCGCCATCGATTCTTCCACCGATTCGGTGACGTGCAGATTCGGCAGACGGAACGGATTTGGCGTGCCGTGCCAGGCCGCGCGCGCTTCGGCATCGAAGAGCGCATGGTGGCGGTCATACACCTGCACCACCTTGGACGCCATCGGGCTATCCAGATAGAGCCGCCAGCGCGCCATGCCCCAGTCGTCCCAGTGGCGCGCGAACCAGTACAGCAGTTCCTGGGTGCGCCCCACCGCGAACGCCGGGATCAGCACGTTGCCGCCATCGCGCCAGGCCGCGCGCAGGATCTCGCCCAGCTCCTCGACCGTGGCCTGACGGTCGCGATGGTTGCGGTTGCCGTAGGTGGATTCCATCAGCAACAGGTCGGCCGCGGGCACCGGCTCGGGATCGCGCAAGATCGGAGTGCCGCGCATCCCGAGGTCGCCGGAGAACACCAGACTGCGGCCGTCCGCGCGCAGTTCCACGCTGGCCGAGCCGAGGATGTGGCCGGCATCGCGCAGGACCAGGTCGATCCCTGGCAGCAGCGCCGGATGCGCGCCATAGGCAAGCGGCCGCACCAGCCCCAGCGTGCGCTGCACGTCCTCCCGGGTGTACAGCGGCATCGCCGGCGGCTGCCCCGGGCGGCGGCGCCGGTTGGCGCGCTCGGCGTCGCTCTCCTGCAGCGAGGCCGAGTCCAGCAGCATGATCGGCAGCAGGTCGGCGGTGGCGGCCTGGGTGTAGATCGGCCCCTTGAAACCGGCCATGACCAGCCGCGGCAGGCGCCCGCAGTGGTCGATATGGGCGTGGCTGAGCACCACGGCATCCAGCGCGGCGGCATCGAACGGGAACGGCGCGAAGTTGGCGGCTTCTGCTTCCGGGCTGCCCTGCACCATGCCGCAGTCGAGCAGGACGCGATGCCCCGCCGCCTCGACCAGATGCATGGAGCCGGTCACCTGCCCGGCCGCCCCGTGGAAATGCACGCGCATGCGCAACGCCCCGCCGAATCGTGTGATGACGGAAGCTTAACCTTCGCCCCCCACTTTCGGCAGTGGCGCACGGGAAAACCGTGCCGGATGCTGCGAAGATCCCCCGATGAACCTCCTTTCCATGCGCCGATTCCCCTTTGCCTGCACGCTGTCGCTGCTGCTTGCGGCCAGCGTCCAGGCACAGCCCGTCGATTCCGTCCCCGGCCGCGATGCCATCGTCAGCAAGACCCTGGCCAACGGCCTGAAGATCATCGTCTGGCCCGACCACGACATCCCCAGCGCCAACTACTACACCTTCTACAAGGTGGGCAGCCGCAACGAGCACGCCGGCATCACCGGCCTGGCGCACTTCTTCGAGCACATGATGTTCAACGGCACCACCCGGCGCGCTCCGGGCGAGTTCGACCGCACGATGGAGGCCGCCGGCGGCAGCAACAACGCCAGCACCAGCAGCGACCTGACCATCTACACCGACTGGTTCCCGTCCAGCGCGCTGGAAACCATCTTCGACCTCGAGGGCGACCGCATGGCCCACCTCGCGTTCGACCCCAAGGTGGTGGAGAGCGAGCGCGAGGTGGTGTACAGCGAGCGCCGCAGCAGCGTGGACAACGACAGCATGGGCACGCTGATGGAACAGATCCAGGCCAGCGCGTTTTTGGCCCATCCCTACCAGATCCCGACCATCGGCTGGCCCAGCGACATCGAGCACTGGAGCAGCGACGACCTCAAGCGCTTCTTCAAGACCTACTACGCGCCCAACAACGCGGTGCTGGTGATCTCCGGCGACGTGCAGCCCAGGCAGGTGTTCCAGCTTGCCGACAAGTACCTGGCCGCGCTGCCGCGCCAGCCGGCGCCGCCGGCGGTCACCACGGTCGAACCGGAGCAGCTGGGCGAGCGCCGGATCGTGGTGGAACGCGCCGATGCGCAGTCGCCGATCGTCGCCTTCGCCTTCCACAGTGGGCTCGGCGCCGGCAGCCCGGAGTTCCCGGTGCTGGAACTGCTGACCACCGTCCTTGCCCAGGGCCAGTCCTCGCGCCTGCACCAGCGGCTGGTGGAGCGCGAGCAGGCCGCGGTGAGCGCCGGCGCGTTCGCGGAAGCCGGGTTCGACCCCGGGCTGCTGTGGGTGTACGCGCTGCTGCC
>CAYYAT010000069.1:0-7461 GCA_964469595.1 uncultured Thermomonas sp. | reverse complement strand
CATGGCGGCGCTTCACCTGCCTGCCTGTACCATCGCGGGATGAGCAAACCCCCAAGCAAGCGCGGCGGTGGCCGCGGCAAGACGCCCGGCAAGGCCGCCGGTGCCCCGTCCACAACCGCCACGCGGCGCACGCCGGCACGCAAGGACGGCACCTCCGGCGCGCGGCCGCCGTGGATGCCCGAACCGCCGCCGACCGGCCGGCGCACGCCGGTGCCGGCATCCGATCCCCATGCCCAGCGCGAGTCGCAGCGCTACGCGCAGCCGATCGCCAGCCGCGAGATGATCCTGCAGGTGCTGGCCGCGCACGACGGCCCGATGGATGACACCGAGCTGGCGCGCGCGCTCGGGCTGCAGGCGCCGGATCGCTTCGAGGCGCTGCAGAAGCGGCTGGCCGCGATGCTGCGCGACGGCCAGCTGCTGCAGAACCGGCGCGGCGGCTATGTGCCGGCGGCGCAGGCGGAATTGATCCCGGGGACGGTGATCGCCAACCCCGACGGTTTCGGCTTCCTGCGCCCGGAGAAGGGCGGCGATGACCTGTTCCTGCCGCCGTACGAGATGCGCAAGGTCACCCATGGCGATCGCGTGCTGGTCAGCATCACCGGGGTGGATCGCCGCGGCCGCGGCGAGGCGACCATCGTCGAGGTGCTCGAGCGCCGGCTGACCCGCCTCTTGGGGCGCTACACCGAGGAGCTGGGCATCGCTTACGTGGTGCCGGACGACCAGCGCATCCAGCGCAATCTGCTGATCCCGCAGGACGCGCGCAACGGCGCGCGCCCGGGCCAGCTGGTGGTGGCCGAGATCGTGCAGCCGCCGGAGGCGCACCGCCCGCCGATCGGACGCGTGCTGGTGGTGCTGGGCGACCGGCTCACCGCGTCGCAGGCGGTGGAAGCGGCGATCCACGGCCACGACATCCCGCACGAGTTTCCGCCCGAGGTGCTGGCGCAGGCCACCGCGGTGCCGCTGGAGGTGACGCCGGGCGACATCGCCGGGCGCATGGACCTGCGCGCGGTGCCGCTGGTGACGATCGACGGCGAGGACGCCAAGGACTTCGACGATGCGGTCTGGTGCGAGCCCACCCGCGACGGCTTCCGCCTGATCGTCGCCATCGCCGATGTCTCGCACTACGCGCGCCCCGGCACCCCGCTGGACGCGGAGGCGCAGAAGCGCGCGACTTCGGTGTACTTCCCCGGATACGTGGTGCCGATGCTGCCGGAGACCCTGAGCAACGGCATCTGCTCGCTCAACCCGCAGGTGGACCGGCTGTGCTTCGTGTGCGCGATGGAGATCGGCCGCGACGGCGTGGTCGCCCGCTCCAGCTTCCACGAGGCGGTGATGCACTCGCACGCACGGCTGACCTACAGCGACGTGTGGAACGCGGTAGGCGAGGGCATCCCCGAGGACGACCGCGCCGCCGCGCTGGCCAAGATCGGCCCGCTGCTGCCGCAGGTGCGCAACCTGCACCGGCTGTTCAAGGTGCTGGAGAAGGCGCGCGCCAAGCGGGGCGCGATCGAGTTCGAGACCGGCGAGGTGCGCTTCGTACTGGACGCGCAGGGCGCAGTGGCGCAGGCCGGCATGCTCCAGCGCAACGACGCCCACAAGCTGATCGAGGAATGCATGATCGCGGCGAATGTCGAGGCGGCGAAGTTCCTGCTGGCCTGCGGCGTGCCGGCCCCGTTCCGCGACCACGACAAGCCGCCGGAGTCGAAGTACGCCGACCTCGAGGAGTTCCTCAAGGAGTTCCAGTTGCGCCTGCCGCCGTGGGGCAAGGTGCGGCCGAAGGACTTCCGCCACCTGCTGGAGAAGGTGCGCGAGCGCCCGGACGCGGCGCTGCTGGAATCGGTGATCCTGCGCAGCCAGTCACTGGCGGTGTACGCGCCGGAGAACATCGGTCATTTCGGGCTGGCGCTGGAGGCCTATGCGCACTTCACCTCGCCGATCCGGCGCTATGCCGATCTGCTGGTGCACCGCGCGATCAAGCATGCGCTGCGCGGTGGCACGCCGGAGAGCTACGACTATTCGCCGCACGACATGGCGGCGCTGGCGCTGCAGTGCTCGGAGCGCTCGCGCCGCGCCGACGAGGCCCAGCGCGAGGTGGACGAACGCTACCGCGCTGCGTGGATGGAAAGCCACGTCGGCAAGGAGTTCGATGGGACCATCAGCGGCGTCACCAGTTTCGGCCTGTTCGTGGAGCTGGACGAGTCCAAGGTCAACGGCCTGATCCACGTCACCCAGCTGCCGCGCGACTTCTACCATTTCGACGCGGTGCGCAAGACGCTCACCGGCGAACGCCGCGGCCGCGCGTTCCGCCTCGGCGACCGGGTACGCATCGTGGTGCTCAAGGCCAGCGTGGAGGAGCGCAAGATCGACTTCCGCCTTGCCGAGGACGACGCGGGCCTGCCGCCGGTGCCGGAGCGCGGCAAGCCGGCCCGCCGCGAGAAGCAGGCGTACTAGCCAGGGCGCCCTCCCTTTCGCCGCGGGCTCGGGTTTCCGGGCGCGCGGCGCCGCGGCGCGGCACAATAGCCGCATGAGCAAATCCTCCCAATGGATCGTCGGCATCAACGCGGTGGTTTCCGCGCTGGAGCACGACGCCGAACACGTGCGCGAAGTGCTGCTGGACGCCGGCGGCAGGAACCCGCGCATCGTCGAGATCGAACAGCAGGCGCGGCGCAAGGATATCCCCGTGCGCCGGGTCGCCCAGCAGGCGCTGGACGGCGTGGCGGGCGGCGTCCGCCACCAGGGCGCGGCTGCGCGCTACGCCGCGGCCAGGACCTGGGACGAGCATGAGCTGCCGGCGCTGGTCGAGGCCGCCGCAGGCAAGGCGCTGCTGCTGGTGCTGGACGGCGTGCAGGATCCGCACAACCTCGGCGCCTGCCTGCGCAGCGCCGCCGCGGCGGGCGCGACCGCGGTCATCCTGCCCAAGGACAAGGCGGTGCAGGTCAACGCCACCGTGCGCAAGACCTCCGCCGGCGCGGCGGACACGCTGCCGATCTTCAGCGTCACCAATCTCTCGCGCACCCTGCGCGAGCTGCAGAAGGCCGGGGTGTGGATCTACGGGCTGGCCGGTGAGGCCGAGGCCTCGCTGTACGCCATCGACCTCACCGGCAACGTGGCGCTGGTGCTGGGCAGCGAGGGCGAAGGCCTGCGCCGGCTGACCCGCGAGCACTGCGATGGGCTGGTGAAGGTGCCGATGCCCGGCGGCTTCGAGAGCCTGAACGTGTCGGTGGCCAGCGGCGTTGCGCTGTTCGAGGCCGTGCGCCAGCGGCTGACGTGAGTGGGGTAGGGAGACGCGGATGAATCTGCACTGGTACGACTGGGTGGGGCTGGCCGGCACGGTGTTGATCGTGCTCTCGTATTTCCTGCTGCAGGCCGGTCGCCTGCACGGCAACCGCCTGCCCTACCAGCTGATGAACCTGCTGGGCGCGGCCGGGGTGCTGGCCTCGCTGTGGGGCAGCTTCAACATCTCGGTGTTCCTGCTGGAGGCGACCTGGGTCGCGATCAGCCTGTACGGCATCGCGCGCACGCTCGGCGGCGCGCGCAAGGACGGCGGCGCCTGAGCGAAGGCGGCGTTCAGGCGGCCCCGTCCGCGGGCTCCGCCGCGGCGCCTGCGCTGCCCGCGGTCGGTAGCGGCCAGGCGTTGGCGATCGCGCAGAACAGGCGCGCGGTCTGCAGGGTGTCGTACACCGCCGAATGCGCTTCCTGCGGGTCCCAGCCCAGGCCCGCGGCCATCGCCGCGCGCGCCAGCACGGTCTGCCCGTAGGCCAGGCCGGCCAGGGTGACGGTGTCGAACACGCTGAACGGATGGAACGGATTGCGCTTGTGCTGCACCCGCGCCACCGCCGCGTTGAGGAAGCCGAGATCGAAATGCGCGTTGTGGCCGACCAGGATCGCGCGCTGGCAGCCGTGCCGCTTCACCGCGGCGCGCACCGGCACGAACACCGCATCCAGCCCCTCGCGCTCGGGCAGCTCGCCGCGCAGCGGGTGGCCGATCTTGATGCCGGTCACCTCCAGCGATTTCGGGTCGATCGTGGTGCCGGGCGCGGGGGCGATGTGCGCATGCGCGACCTCGCCCGGCACGTAGCGGCCGGCGGCATCCAGCTCGATCGGCACCGCCGCGATTTCCAGCAGCGCGTGGCGCTGGCAGTCGAAGCCGCCGGTCTCCACGTCCACCACCACCGGCAGGTAGCCGCGGAAACGCTGCGCCATCGGCGCGAAGGCGGGCGCATCTGCGGAGGCATCCATCAGGTCCGTCATCGGCAAAGCCTAGCAGAGGGGCGTTGCGTGGCGGTCAGTCCGGCGTCCAGGGCTGGATCGCCTGTGCCGCCCAGGTGCGCAGGAACCCGCCGAGCGCGAGGAAGGTCTCGCGCCGCGCCGCGTGGCGCCGCCAGCACAGCCCGATCGTGCGCTGGCCCTCGGCCACGTCCAGCGGCTGCACCACCACCGGAAGCCCGCGCAGGAGGCCGCCGGTGATCGCCAGGTCCGGCAGGAAGGTCGCGCCCATACCGGCCGCCACCATCGCCACCAGGGTATGCAGGCTGGTCGAGGCGAAGTTGATCCGGCCGCCGTCGGCGGCCTGCTGCAGCGCCGGCATGGCCTGGCCGTGCAGGCAGTGGTCGTGCTCCAGCAGCAGCAGATGGCGGCCTTCGATCTGCGCGGCCAGCGGAACGCGGCCGCCGGGCGGCGGCGCCGGCGCATCCCGGGCGGGGCCGACGAAGCGGTAGGCATCCGCGAACAGCGGGAAGGTTTCCATCCCCGGGGTGTCGTACGGAAAGGCCATCAGCACCAGGTCGAGCCGGCCCTGCGCGAGCTGGTCGAGCAGGTGGCCGCTGTGATCCTCGCGCAGGGTCAGGCGCAGCTGCGGGAAGGCCTGGCCCAGCGCGGGAATCAGGCGCGGCAGCAGGAACGGGCCGATGGTCGGCAGCACGCCCAGCTCCAGCATGCCCGCCATCGGATTGCCGTCCTCGGCGGCCATCGCCATCAGCGCCTCGGCTTCGCGCAGCAGCGTGCGCGCCTGCGCCACCAGCCGGTGCCCGAGCGGGGTGATGACGACCGTGCGCCGGTTGCGTTCGGCTACGGCCGCGCCGAGCTGCGCTTCCAGCTCGCGGATGCCGGCGCTCAGGGTGGACTGGGTGACGAAGCAGGCCTCCGCGGCGCGGCTGAAGTTCAGGTGATCGTGCAGCGCGACCAGATAGCGCAGGTGGCGCAAGTTGGGCAGGGCAGGCATGGCGGGCGGCAGCGGTCGGGAACGGGCCGGATGATGTTATCGAACCACTCGATCACAGCGTGTGGAAAAATTCGTTTCCCTCGCGGAGGCCGGCGCCCTACAGTGCCAGCACTGCCATGCAGGAGCGCCGCATATGGACATCCCTCCGGTTCCAGCGCCGTCGGCCGTCCATCCCGAGGTGACGGCGTTCTTCGATCCCGCCACCAACACCATCAGCTACGTGGTACGCGACCCCGCCAGCACCGCGTGCGCGATCATCGACCCGGTGCTGGATTTCGATCCTGCCGCCGGCCGGATCACGTACACCTCGGCGCAGCGCATCGTGGACTACGTGCGCGCGCAAGGCTTGCAGGTCGAGTGGCTGATCGAAACCCACGTCCACGCCGACCACCTGTCCGCCGCGCCCTGGCTGCAGCAGCAGTTGGGCGGCAGGATCGGGATCGGCGAGAAGATCGTGGAGGTGCAGCGCACCTTCGGCAAGGTGTTCAACGAAGGCACCGAGTTCCGCCGCGACGGCAGCCAGTTCGACCGCCTGTTCGCCGATGGCGACCGCTACACCATCGGCACGCTGGAGGCCTTCGCCCTGCACACGCCCGGGCATACTCCGGCGTGCATGACCCACGTGGTGGGCGATGCCGCGTTCGTGGGTGACACGCTCTTCATGCCGGATGCAGGCACCGCGCGCGCCGATTTCCCCGGCGGCGATGCGCGCACCCTGTACCGCTCGGCGCGGCGGATCCTGTCGCTGCCGCCGCAGACGCGCCTGTTCATGTGCCACGACTACGGCCCCGGCGGGCGCGAGATCCGCTGGGAGACCAGCGTGGCCGAGGAGCGCCAGTCCAACATCCATGTCGCCGATGGCTGCGACGAGGAGCGCTTCGTCGCGATGCGCCAGGCGCGCGACGCCACCCTCGGCATGCCGCGCCTGATCCTGCCCTCGCTGCAAGTGAACATGCGCGCCGGCCACCTACCACCGCCGGATGGTGATGGCCGTCACTTCCTCAAACTGCCGATCAACGCGCTTTGAACGACCTTTGCCGACGGAGCCGGCTCTCCCCCGGCTCCCCCGCCGTCCGGCTCCGTCGGCCCTCGATTGACTGACCCCGATTCCCCCTGCACGGAAGAGCTCCCATGCCCGCGATCACCCCCATCACGCCCGCCTTCCACGTCAGCCCGCAGCTCGATCCGCGTGAGGTCGCCGCAGTCGCCGCCGCCGGCTACACCACCCTGGTGTGCATGCGCCCGGATGGCGAGGCGTTCGGCCAGCCCGCCTGGGCCGCGGTCGAAGCCGAGGCGAAGAAGCACGGCCTGCAGACCCACTACATCCCGGCCCAGTCCGGCGCGGTGACGCCGGCGCAGGCGGCGCAGCTCAAGCAGGTGCTGGCGCAGGCGCAGGCGCCGGGCAAGGTGCTGGCCTACTGCGCCTCCGGCAACCGCTGCGCGCTGGCCTACCAGATGGCGCAGCAGCTGCCGGGCTGAGCAGCATGCTGGAGCTCTGGCAGACGCTGTCCGCGCTCGGCTCCGGCGCCGCGGTCGGGTTCGTGCTCGGCCTGATCGGCGGCGGCGGTTCGATCCTCGCCACCCCGCTGCTGCTGTACGTGGTCGGCATCGTGCAGCCGCACGTGGCGATCGGTACCAGCGCGCTGGCGGTGTCGGCCAATGCCTATCTCAATTTCGCCGGGCACGCGCGGCGGCGCAACGTGTGCTGGACCTGCGCGATCGTGTTCGCGCTGGTCGGCACCGTCGGCGCGCTGCTCGGTTCCACCCTGGGCAAGGCGATCGACGGGCAGAAGCTGCTGTTCCTGTTCGGCCTGATCATGGTCGCGGTCGGCGTCGCCATGCTGCGTCCGCGCCGCGAGCGCGGCGCCGCGCACCAGGTCACCACCCTGCGCAATTGCCTGCGCACCGGGGCGGCGGCGCTGCTGGCTGGCGGGGCCTCCGGGTTCTTCGGAATCGGCGGCGGTTTCCTGATCGTGCCGGCACTGATCTGGGCCACCGGGATGTCGATGGCCAACGCGGTCGGCTCGTCGCTGCTGGCGGTCGGCACTTTCGGCCTCGCCACCGCGCTGAACTATGCAGTGTCCGGGATGGTGAACTGGCCGGTGGCCGGGTTGTTCATCGCCGGCGGCGTGCTCGGCGGGATGGCCGGCACCCGGCTGTCGCTGCGCCTGGCCGGCCAGCGCGGCACCCTGGCGCGGATCTTCGCCGGCATCGTGTTCGTGGTCGCCGCCTACATCCTC
>CAYYAT010000068.1:0-7618 GCA_964469595.1 uncultured Thermomonas sp. | reverse complement strand
CACCAGCACCCCGGCGCGCCCTACGTAGCGGCTGAAGTTGGCGATCCCGCTGGCGAGATCGGCATCCAGCTCCAGCGCGTCCGGGCTGGCGCTCACCGGCGCGGCCCGGCGCACCACCGGCAGGCCGTCGAGGTAGCCGGCCAGGCGCAGGTAATCATCGCTGCCGTGGAGGCCGAGGATGCGCAGCCGGCGCCGCCCCGGCGCCGCGCCCGGGCTGGTCTTGGCATAGCGCCGCGCCAGCGCGTCCGCCGCGCCGACGGCACCGCCCGCCATCGCCCGCAGCGCGTCCGCGTTGCTGGTCTTCCAGTTGCCCAGCACCCTGCCGTTGTCCACCAGGGTCCAGTCCGCGCTCCAGCCGCCGGCGGCGCGGTAGAGCTTGCCGATCAGCTGGATCGGCGGGCTGTAGCGGCGCGACAGCGCGCTGATCGCGGCCACGTCGCCGCGCCAGATCGCGCCCACCGCAGCCATCTCGGCGGCATTCCCGGCCGGCAGGCCGAGCGCGTAGCCACGCGCCTTGGCGGCCTCCAGGATCGAACGCGCGGCGTTCACCTGCCCCAGCCCGACCAGGCGCGGCCCGCTGCCATCGTCGATCGCCAGCCACAGCACCGGCTTGGGCCGCGGCTGCGGCCAGCTGGGCAGGCCGAACATGTCCACCAGGCCGTCGATGTCGGCCGGCCGGAAGCGCACCACCAGCATGGTCTGGAAGCTGGGCGCGCCGGTCGGGCCCACGCCCTCGTCCTGGCGGTAGTCATAGCTCTCGACGTAGTCCTTGGCGTTGGCCAGCTCCTGGCGCACGCCGTCGCGCAGGGCCGCCTCGCGATTGCCGGTGACGTTCGCCAGCACCTGCGCCAGCGCGCGCGCAAACGCCTTGTCGCGCTCGCCGTCGGTCTGGTTGCGCACGCTCACCTCGGCCTGGTACGGCCCCTGCGCCAGCGCGCGGTCGCCCTCGGTGCGCTGCGCCAGCGCCGCGCCCGGCGCCAGCAGGACCAGCAGCAGCCACAGCGCGAGCAGCCGCGACCATGCCCGCGCGATCCCTTGCGGTGTTGCTTGCATCGGCAATCCTCGCCCGCCGGACACCCCGGCCTCATGCCGGAATGTTGCCGCAGCCGGGCGGGCACGTCCATGACCGCGCCCGGCGGCGGCTACCGGCGGCTGTTAAAATCGTGCGTTTCCCGCGCCTGCCCGAGCCCGCCGTGACCAGCCAGCTTCCTTCTTCCCCCGGCCTGACCTACCGCGATGCCGGTGTCGATATCGACGCGGGCAACGCGGTGGTCGAGCGCATCAAGCCGCTGGTCCGCCGCACGCTGCGCCCCGAGGTGCTCGGCGGGGTGGGCCTGTTCGGCGGCCTGTTCGAGCTGGCCGGCCGCTACCGCGAACCGGTGCTGGTGTCCGGGACCGATGGCGTCGGCACCAAGCTGATCCTGGCCAAGCAGCTGGGCCGCCACGACACCATCGGCCAGGACCTGGTGGCGATGTGCGTGAACGACGTGCTGGTGCAGGGCGCCGAGCCGCTGTTCTTCCTCGACTACTTCGCCACCGGCAAGCTGGACGTCGATACCACGGTGAACGTGGTTGCCGGCATCGCCAAGGGCTGCGAACTCGCCGGCTGCGCGCTGATTGGCGGCGAGACGGCGGAAATGCCGGACATGTACCCGCCGGGCGAATACGACCTCGCCGGCTTCACCGTCGGCGCCGTGGAGAAGTCGAAGCTGGTCGATTCCAGCAAGCTGCGCGCGGGCGACGTGCTGATCGGCATCGCCTCCAGCGGCCCGCATTCCAACGGCTATTCGCTGATCCGCAAGATCCTCGAGCGCGCCGGCAATCCGCTGGATCTGGATCTCGGCGGCACCACCCTGGCCGACGCGCTGATGGCACCCACCCGCATCTACGTGAAGCCGGTGCTGGAGCTGCTGGCAAAGCACGATATCCACGCGATGGCGCACGTCACCGGCGGCGCGCTGGTGGAAAAGATCATCCGCGTGGTCCCGGCCCCGCTGGGCCTGGACATCGACACGTCCAGCTGGCCGCGGCCGGCGGTGTTCGACTGGCTGCAGCGCGAGGGCCACGTGGCGGACGCGGAGATGTGGCGCACCTTCAACTGCGGCATCGGCTATGTGCTGATGGTGGACCCGGCCGACGCGGCCGCGGTGGAGGCCGACCTCGACCGCCTTGCGCTGGCGCACTGGCGCATCGGCCAGGTCACGCCGGCGCGCGACGGCGAGCGCCTGCGGATTGGCTGACGCCGGCCCGATGACCGCCCGCCTCGCCATCCTTGCCTCCGGCCGCGGCAGCAACCTACAGGCCATCCTCGACGCGATCGCCGCCGGCACGCTGGACGCGACGGTGGTCGGCGTGTTCTCGGACAAGCCCGAGGCCCAGGCCCTGCAGCGGGTACCGGAGGCGCTGCGCTGGGCGCGCCCGCCGAAGGCCTGCGGCGGGCGCGAAGCCTTCGAGGCGGCGCTGGCCGAGGCGCTGGCCGCCGCGCGACCCGACTGGATCGTCTGCGCCGGCTACATGCGCATCCTCAGCCCCGGGTTCGTGCAGCGCTTCGCCGGCCGCCTGCTCAACATCCACCCCTCGCTGCTGCCGCGCCACAAGGGCCTGCACACCCATCAGCGCGCGCTGGACGCCGGCGATGCCGAACATGGCGCCAGCGTGCACTTCGTCACCGCCGAACTGGATGGCGGCCCGGTGATCGCGCAGGCGCGCGTGCCGGTGCGGCCGGGGGACGACGCCGACACCCTCGCCGCGCGCGTGCTGGCGGTCGAGCATCCACTGCTGCTGCAGGTGCTGCGCCTGGCCGCCACGGGCCGCCTGGCTGAACGGGACGGGCGCGTGTTCATCGATGCTCAGCCGGTGTTTACGCCGCTGCGGCTAGAGTCGGCCCCGGCCTGACGGCGGCGCCCTCCACGCACCGTCCCGCCCGTTCGTTCC
This sequence comes from uncultured Thermomonas sp., assembly GCA_964469595.1. Taxonomy (GTDB): domain Bacteria; phylum Pseudomonadota; class Gammaproteobacteria; order Xanthomonadales; family Xanthomonadaceae; genus Thermomonas. Next base: position 4,684 of record CAYYAT010000068.1, on the reverse strand, counting down.
GGTCATGCAAGGAATCCCGATGAAGGCATTGCGCTCGCTCGTGTTGCTGCCGCTGCTGCTGACCACCGCCCAGGCCTGGGCGGTAAAGCCGTTCGTGGCCGAATACGATGCCAACTGGAAAGGCGTTCCGGCAGTCGCGCGCATGACGTTGCAGTCGGTCGACGGCAACCGCTGGAACTACGAGCTGACCGTGCAGAACGCGGTCGGCAGCGCACGTCAGGCCACGCTGTTCGAGGAGGCCGGCGGCAGCTTCCGCCCGCTGTCCGGCAGCGACACCGCGCAGTTGCTGTTCAAGAAGTCGCAGAAGGACGCCCGCTACGACTGGGCCCAGCGCGAGGCGCGCTGGAGCGGCGACGTCAAGCCCGATCGCACGGGTCCGATCAAGCTGCAGGACGGCGACCTCGACGGCATGCTGGTGAACCTGGCGATCGTGCGCGACGTGGCCGCCGGCAAGCCACTGAGCTACCGGGTGGTGGACAACGGCACCGCGCACGTGCAGACCTACCAGAACCTCGGCAAGGACACCGTCACCGTCGCCGGGCAGGCGCGCACCGCCACCAAGGTCGCGCGCACCAGCGACGACAAGCAGGTGCTGGTGTGGGTGGTGGACGGCCTGCCGACCCCCGCCCGCATCCTGCAGCGCAAGAACGGGCAGGACGAGCTGGAGCTGACCCTGAAGTCGGTGCGCTGAGCGCATGCAGGCGCCCGCATCGGCGCCCCGACCAAGCACACTCACCCCGAGGCCCGCGCATGCCGGCCTCGTGCCGTCCGCACTCCGCCTGTCGTGATCGATCGTGATGGTGAGTCCCGCGACTCAGCGCTTGGGCAGGTATTGCAGCGGATCGACCGGCTTGCCGTTGTAGCGAATCTCGAAGTGCAGCATGTCGCGGGTCGCGCCGCTGCGGCCCATCTCCGCGATCTGCTGGCCGGCCTTGACCAGCGCGCCCTCGTTGACCAGGCGCGCGCGGTTGTGGCCATAGGCCGACAGCCACTGGTCGTTGTGCTTGACGATGATCAGCTCGCCATAGCCGACCAGCCCGGAGCCGGAGTACACCACCACGCCATCGGCGGCGGCCCGCACCGGCTGGCCGGCATTGCCGGCGATGTCCACGCCCTGGCGGGTGGGATCCCCCGCGGCATAGGTGCCGACCACGCTGCCCTGCGCCGGCCATTGCCAGGCCAGGCTGCTGGCGATCGGCGCGGGCGCAGGCGCAGGCACGGACGCAGGTGGCGGACGCGTGCCGGTGGATGGCGCAGGTGCGGACGCCGGGCCGGACGCCACGCTTCCATCGCGTGGATACAGGCGCAGGCGCTGGCCGGGATAGATGGTGTAGGGCGGCGCAATGTCGTTCCACAGCGCCAGGTCCAGCGGGGTGATGCCATTTTCGGTAGCGATCCGGTACACCGTCTGCCCGCGCTGCACCACCACCGTCGCGCCGTACCTGGGCTGGGATACCCGCACCGCCGGCGCGGCGGGCGCACCGACCGCGTGGCCGGGCGCGGCATCGCGCGGTGGCTTGACCACCCGGGTGTGGCTGCATGCGGACAGCAGCGCTGCCGCCGATACCATCATTGCAGACAGGCGAAGCGTGGACATGCGCATCATCATGCCGCATGCCCGCGCAGCAGCAACCACCCGGCCAACGCCGCCAGCAGCACCAGCGCCGCCCAGCCGATGTGCTCGATCCAGCGGTGCAGCGCGCGCTCTGCGCGCTCGCCGCCGAGCCGGATCACCAGCGCCAGCAGGTACACGCGCTTGCCGCGCCCGACCAGCATCGCGGCCAGGAACGGCAGCAGCGGCACGCCGACCACGCCGCTGGCCCAAGTGAAGATCTTCAGCGGGATCGGGGTGAACCCGGCCAGCACCAGCAGCCAGAACGCCTGCCACGGCGAATGCGCGACGATCGCGCGCAGGTCCTCCACCTGGGCGTCGATCCGCTCCAGCCAGCCCAGGGTGGCCAGCGCCGGCTTCACCAGCTCGTAGGCGTAGTGGCCCAGCAGATAGCCCACCACCGCCCCCAGCAGCGAACCCAGCAGGCTGATCCCCGCGAAGCGGAACGCACGCCGCGGCTGCGCCAGGCACATCGGCGCCAGCATCACCTCGGGCATCACCGGGAACACGATGGCCTCGACGAAGCTGAGCCCACCCAGCAGCGCGGGGGCCTTCGGATGCCGGGACCAGGCCAGCGCACGCTGGTACAACGGACCGAACAGGCGCATCAGTCGATCATCCCCGACAGCAGCGGCACGAATACCACCGCACCGAGATCCTCTTGCGTGATCGCGCCATCGGCGTCCTTGCACAAGCGGAGCAAAGTCTGTGCGCCGGCCGTGCCGACCGGGGCCACCAGCACGCCGCCGGGGGCCAACTGCTCCAGCAGCGCCTCCACCAGCGCGGGACCGGCGGCGGTGACGATGATGGCGTCGAACGGGGCCTGCTCCGGCCAGCCGATGCGGCCGTCGTCGTGCTTGCTGCGCACATGCAGGCCGAGCGCGCGGAAACGCTTGCGCGCGGTGCGCAGCAGGTCGCCGATGCGCTCCACCGTGAACACCTCCAGGCCCAGCGCCGCCAGCACCGCCGCCTGGTAGCCGGAGCCGGTGCCGACTTCCAGCACCCGCTTCGGGCTGCCGTCGCGCAGCAGGGCCTCGGTCATCTTGGCCACCACGTACGGCTGCGAGATAGTCTGCCCGTGCCCGATCGGCAGCGCGTTGTTCTCGTAGGCACGGCTGGCCAGCGCCTCGTCCACGAACTGGTGCCGCGGCACGGTGCGGATGGCGTTCAGCACGCGCTCGTCGGCGATCCCGCCGCCGCGCAGGTCCTCGATCAGGCGGTCGCGCACGCGCTGCCCGGTCAGGCCCATACCGACATCCGCCGGCTGCAGGCGCAGGCGCGCGATCACGGCCGCGCCTCCAGCGCCGCGGCCAGCCCATCCACCCAGCCGGCTACCTGCTCCAGCGCCTGGTAGCGGGTGAGGTCCACGTGGATCGGAGTGATCGCGATATGGCCGCTGCGCACCGCATGGAAGTCGGTGCCGGGGCCGGCGTCCTGCTCGTCGCCGGCGGCGCCGATCCACCACCACTGGCGGCCGCGCGGATCCTGCTGCGGCGTGCACGGCTCGGCGCGGTGGCGATGGCCCAGGCGGCTGGTCTCGAAGCCGCGGATGCGCTCCCACGGCAGGTCGGGCACGTTGACGTTGAGGATGGTGCTGGCCGGCAGCGGATCGCGGCGCAGGCGCTCGACGATCTCCACCGCGGCGCGCGCGGCGCTGGCGTAATGAAAACCGCGATGGTCCTCGGTCACCAGCGACACCGCCACCGCGGGCAGGCCCAGGAAGCAGCCTTCCATCGCCGCCGCCACCGTGCCCGAATAGATCACGTCGTCGCCCAGGTTGGCGGTGTTGTTGATGCCGGACACCACGATATCGGGTTCCAGCCCGAGCGCCTCCAGCATCCCGGTGACCGCCACGTGCACGCAGTCGGTGGGCGTGCCGTACACCTTCCAGGTGCGATCGTCCATGCGCAGCACCCGGATCGGCGCGTCCAGCGTCAGCGAATTGCTGGCACCGCTGCGGTCGCGGTCGGGCGCCACCATCACCACGTCGTGGCCGGCATCGCGCAGGCCCTGGGCCAGGGCGTGGATGCCGGGGGCATCGACGCCATCGTCGTTGCTGACCAGGACCCGCATCACGGCATTGGAACGATGTGCATGCGGGCATGATACCGGATGCCCAGCGCGCTTCGCGGTACCCTGTGGCGCATGCGCAAGGCCCCGCCCGCCGACGATCCGGCTGCCGCCGAGGACGACGCCCGCCTGTTCCGCGCCGCGATCGGCGCCGACGCCGGCCGGGTGCGTCCGCTGCCGCCCGCGCCGCCGCCACCCGCGCCGCCGAAGCCGAAACCCGCGGCCCGCATGGCCCGCCGCGACGAGGACACCGCGCGGCAGGAGTTCCGCCAGCTGCTGGTCTCGGCGCTGGAAGCCGGCGACCCGCTGGCCTACCGGCGCGAGGACGTGCCGCCGCGGGTGCTGAAGACGCTGGCGCGCGGCGGCTATGCGGCGCAGGAGGAACTGGACCTGCACGGCCTGCCCGCGCGCATCGCGGAGGACCTGCTACGCGCCTTCCTGCGCGACTGCCGCGCGCACGGCGTGGCCTGCGTGCGGATCGTGCACGGCAAGGGCCGCCATTCGGAGGAACGCCTGCCGGTGCTGAAGAACCTGGTGGACCGCCTGCTGCGCCAGCGCGGCGACGTGCTCGCCTTCCACTCCCCGCCGGCCGCGCAGGGCGGCACCGGCGCGGTGCTGGTGCTGCTGGAAAAGCACTGAAGCCGCCCCCTGCCTTCGCTCGCGACGAAGGCGCGGGGCGTCCGGCTCATTGCGACGGCGCGGCCGCGTCCACGACCGCGCCCAGCTCGCGCAGCACGGTCGTCGCATAGCCGCCGGGCGGCAGCGCGAAACGCAGTTCCAGCGCGTCCTGCGCGATCCACTCCCAACCCAGATGCTGCGGGCGCAGGCGCAGGGCGCGGCGCTCCTGCGCCAGGCCCGCGCCCTCCAGCCCGCGCCGCAGGCGGGTGGCGGTATCGCCTTCCAGCGCGGCCAGCTCCAGTTCGCGGGCAGCACCCGCGCTGCGCAGCTCGCCCGCGCCCCACAGCGGGCCGCTGGGATGGATGTCGAACGCCTCCAGCCGCG
>CAYYAT010000067.1:0-7627 GCA_964469595.1 uncultured Thermomonas sp. | reverse complement strand
TCGCCCGCGCCCCACAGCGGGCCGCTGGGATGGATGTCGAACGCCTCCAGCCGCGCCTGCAGCCCGGGCGTGAACGGTTCCGGCCCGAACACGCTGCGACGGCCGTCCAGCAGCCACACCTCGCCCTCCAGCGGGCGATCCCAGCAGTCCTGCGCGACCCGCGCCGCCAGCACCCGGTTGAACAGTTCCGAACGCGCCGCCGACAGCAGCAGCGCGCGCTCCTCGCGCTTGACCCGGCGCCCGGCGAACATCGCCAGCGCCTGCGCCACGTTGCCGCCGCCGCGCCCGAAGCGCTGCTCGCCGACGTAGTTGGGCAGCCCGCGCGCCGCCAGCGCCTGCAGCCGCGCCTCGATCGCCGCGCGCGCGCCTGCGACCTGGCGCAGCACCAGCACGAAGCGGTTGCCGGCCAGCGCGCCGCGCGGCAGCTTGCGCGCGTGCCAGGCGTGCTCCAGCACGCGCAGGTCGTCGGCCTCGAGCGCGACCAGCTCCGGCGCCTGCTTCTTCGGCAGCCACACGCTGAAGCGCTGGCGGGTGACGGCGTGGCGGTCCTTCATGCCGGCGTAGCCCACCGCCGACTCCGCCACGCCCGCCCACTGCGCGATCCGGCGCGCGGCGAACGCGGTGTTCATGCCACGCTTCTCGACCGTCAGCAGCAGGTGCTCGCCGGCTCCGCTGGGCGCGAACCCGGGCAGTTCCTCCACGAAGAAGTCGGCGGCCGTGCTGCGCATGCGCGCGGCGAGCACCGGCGCGCCGTGCGCGCGCGGCAGCGGATCGCGCGGCACCTCCTCCGGCAGGCCGGCATCGCTCACGCGCGCACCAGCAGGCAGACCGCCTGCGCGGCGATGCCTTCGCCGCGCCCGGTGAAACCGAGCCTTTCGCTGGTGGTGGCCTTCACGCTGACCGCCTCGATGCCGATGCCGAGGTCGGCGGCGATCACCTCGCGCATCGCCTGCGCATGCGGGCCGACCCTGGGCGCCTCGCAGACCACGGTAAGGTCGCAGTTGCCGACCCGCCAGCCGCGCGCACGCAGCAGCGCGTTGCAATGGCGGACGAAGGCGCGACTGTCGGCGTTCCTCCAGCGCGCATCGGACGGCGGGAAATGCTGCCCGATGTCGCCCAGCGCCAGCGCGCCGAGCATGGCGTCGCACAGGGCGTGCAGCGCGACATCGCCATCGGAATGCGCGAGCACGCCGCGCTCGTGCGGGATGCGCACGCCGCCCAGCATCACGTGGTCGCCCGCGCCGAAGGCATGCACGTCGAAGCCCTGGCCGATGCGGATGTCGGTCATCAGCGGTTCTCCAGCAGGAAGGCCGCCAGCGCCAAATCCGCAGGCGTGGTGACCTTCAGGTTGTCCTCGCGCCCCTCCACCAGCATCGGATGCAGGCCCAGGCGCTCGACCGCCATCGCCTCATCGGTAGCGATCACGCCATCCGCGCGCGCCGCCAGCAAGGCGCGCCGCAGCAGGTCGCGGCGAAACGCCTGCGGGGTCAGCGCGCGCCACAGGCGCTCGCGCGGCTCGGTGGCCGCGATCCGGCCATCATCGCGGGCGCGCTTGAGGGTGTCGCGCACCGGCGCGGCGAGGATGGCGCCATCCACGCAGGCCTCGGCGGCGGCGATCAGTTTGTCGATGTCGTCCGCACGCAGGTTGGGACGCGCGGCATCGTGCACCAGCAGCAAGGCATCCTCGGCCACTCCGGGCGGCAACGCCTGCAGCGCGGCCAGCACCGAATCGGCGCGCTCGCCACCGCCGGTGCAGATGACGACGGGCTTGTCGTGCAATACGGTCCAGCCGGGCCAGTGCGGATCGCTCGCGGCCAGCGCGACCACCGCGCCGTCGATGGCGGGATGCGCCAGCAGCGCGTTCAGCGCATGCGCGATCAGCGGCTTGCCGGCCACGCGCAGGTATTGCTTGGGCACCTCGCCACCGAAGCGGCGCCCACTTCCAGCGGCGGGGACCAGCGCCCAACGGCTCATGGCGACGGCCCGTCGCTGCCTGCAGGCGGCGCAACCGGGCCAGCGGCCGGCGCGCGATCGATCACCCGGTAGAACGTCTCCCCGGGCTTGACCATCCCCAGCTCGGCGCGCGCGCGCTCTTCCACCGCCTCGCCGCCGCCCTTGAGGTCGGCCACCTCGGCCGCCAGCGCGTCGTTGCGCGCCTGCAGCTGGGCGTTCTCGGCGGCCTGCGCGGCCACCTGCGCCTTGAGCGCGGCCACGTCGCGCTGGCCGCCGCTGCCGTACCACAGCTTGTACTGCAGCGCCGCCAGCAGCAGCATCAGGCCCAACAACAGCCAGCGCAGGGACTTCACCGCGGCTCCATCCGGCTCAGCGCTTCAGCGACACGAACGCCTCGCGCCCGGCGTAGCGGGCCGCGGCGCCGAGCTGCTCCTCGATCCGCAGCAGCTGGTTGTACTTGGCGACGCGGTCGCTGCGGCACAGCGAGCCGGTCTTGATCTGGGTCGCGGTGGTCGCCACCGCGATGTCGGCGATGGTGGTGTCCTCGGTCTCACCCGAGCGGTGCGAGATCACCTGCGCGTAGCGGGCGGCCTCGGCCATGGCGATGGTCTCCAGGGTCTCGCTGAGAGTGCCGATCTGGTTGACCTTGATCAGGATCGCGTTGGCGATGCCGTCGGCGATGCCCTGGCGGAAGATCTTCGGATTGGTGACGAAGTTGTCGTCGCCCACCAGTTGCACCTGCGCGCCGAGGCGCTGGGTGAGCAGCTTCCAGCCGGCCGCGTCCTGCTCGGCCATGCCGTCTTCGATGCTGACGATCGGGTACTGGCGCACCCAGCCCTCGAAGAACTCCACCATCTGCTCGGCCGACAGGCGCCTGCCCTCGCCGGTCAGCTGGTACTTGCCGTTCTCGAAGAACTCGCTGGCGGCTGCGTCCAGGCCCAGCGCGATGTCCTCGCCGGCCTTGTAGCCGGCCTTGCCGATCGCCTCGAGGATGGTCTCCAGCGCTTCCTCGTTGCTGCGCAGGTCGGGCGCGAAGCCGCCCTCGTCGCCCACCGCGGTGGACAGCCCACGGCCCTTCAGCACGCCCTTGAGCGCATGGAAGACCTCGGCACCGGCGCGCAGCGCCTCCGAGAAGCGGTCGAAGCCGACCGGCAGGATCATGAATTCCTGCAGGTCCACGTTGTTGTCGGCATGCGCGCCGCCGTTGATGATGTTCATCATCGGCACCGGCAGCATCGGCGTCGCGCCGGTCATGCCGGCCAGGTACTGCCACAGCGCCTGCCTGCGCGAGGCCGCCACCGCGTGCGCGGCCGCCATCGACACGCCCAGCAGCGCGTTCGCGCCCAGCCGGCCCTTGTTCTCGGTGCCGTCGAGGTCGATCAGGCGCCTGTCCAGCCCGGCCTGGTCGGCGGCATCGAAACCGGCCAGCGCCGCGGCGATCGCGCCGTTGACGTTGCCCACCGCCTTGGAGACGCCCTTGCCGCCGTAGCGGGTCTTGTCGCCGTCGCGCAGTTCCACCGCCTCGCGGCTGCCGGTGGATGCGCCCGAAGGCACGGCGGCGCGGCCGAAGCTGCCGTCGGCCAGGGTCACTTCCGCCTCGAGGGTGGGGTTGCCGCGGCTGTCGAGAATCTCGCGGGCGTGGATGCGGGTGATCGTGGTCATCGTGTTGGATCGTCCAGGGATGTTCAGAGAGTCTGTTCCAGGAAGCCGCCGCGCTTGGTCGCCGCGTCCAGCTCCAGCAGGGTCTCCAGCAGTGCTTGCATCTTGCCCAGCGGCCACGCGTTGGGGCCGTCGGACAGCGCCTTGCTGGGGTCGGGGTGGGTTTCCATGAATAGACCGGACACGCCGGCCGCCACCGCCGCGCGCGCCAGCACCGGCACGAACTCTCGCTGGCCGCCGGAACTGCTGCCCTGCCCGCCCGGCAGTTGCACCGAGTGGGTGGCGTCGAACACCACCGGGCAGCCGGTGTCGCGCATCACCGCGAGGCTGCGCATGTCGCTGACCAGGTTGTTGTAGCCAAAGCTGGCGCCGCGCTCGCAGACCATGATCTGGGTGTTGCCGGTGGACTTGGCTTTCTCCACCACCGGCTTCATGTCCCACGGCGACAGGAACTGGCCCTTCTTGATGTTGACCGGCTTGCCGGTGGCGCAGACCTTGGTGATGAAGTCGGTCTGGCGCACCAGGAACGCCGGCGTCTGCAGCACGTCCACCACCGCGGCCACCTCGTCCATCGGCGTGTACTCGTGCACGTCGGTCAGCACCGGCACGCCCAACTGGCGCTTGACCTCGGCCAGCACGCGCAGGCCCTCCTCCATGCCCGGGCCGCGGAAGCTGTGCAGCGAGGTGCGGTTGGCCTTGTCGAAGCTGGATTTGAAGATGAAGTGGATGCCGAGCTTGCCGGTGATTTCCTTCAAGCGGCCGGCCACGTCGAGCTGGAGCTGCTCGCTCTCGACCACGCAGGGGCCGGCGATCAGGAAGATCGGCCGGTCCAGGCCGACCTCGAAGCCGCAAAGGTTCATGCTGCGCATACTCCCGTGGTGGCGGCGCGGCGCTCGCGGGCCGCGCGGATGAAGCCGATGAACAGCGGATGCCCGCTGCGCGGGGTGGACAGGAACTCGGGATGCGCCTGGCAGGCCAGGAACCAGGGGTGCGCGGCCTGCGGCAGCTCCACCATCTCCACCAGCAGATCATCCATCGACTTGGCGGAGATCACCAGCCCGGCGGCCTCCAGCTGGGTGCGGTAGCGGTTGTTGAATTCGTAGCGATGGCGGTGGCGCTCGGCGACCACGTCCTTGCCGTACAGCGCGTGCGCCAGCGTGCCGGGCTTGATGCGCTGCTCCTGCAGGCCCAGGCGCATGGTGCCGCCGAGGTCGGAGTCCTCGCTGCGGCGTTCCAGCTCGCCCGCCTGGGTGCGCCATTCGGTGATCAGGCCGATCACCGGGTGCGCGGTGTTGCGGTCGTTCTCGGTGCTGTTGGCGCCGGCCAGCCCGGCCTCGTGGCGGGCCATGTCCACCACCGCCGCCTGCATGCCGTAGCAGATGCCGAAATACGGCAGCCCGGTGGCGCGCGCGTACTGCGAGGTCAACACCTTGCCTTCGAAGCCGCGGTCGCCGAACCCGCCCGGCACCAGCACGCCGTCCACGTCGGCCAGCAGCGCGGCCGCGCCCTCGCGCTCGACGTCGCCGGCCTCCAGCCACTTCAGGTTGACGCGGGTGCGCTGGCGCAGGCCACCGTGCTTCAGCGCCTCGGCCACCGACTTGTAGGCGTCCTTGTGGTCGATGTACTTGCCGACCACCGCGATCGTCACCTCGTCGTCCGGGTGCTCGGCGGCATCCACCACCGCGTCCCATTCCGACAGGTCGGCTGCGCGGGCCTTGTCCTGCAGGCGCAGTTGCTCGACCACGATCTGGTCCAGCGCCTGCGCATGCAGCCAGCGCGGGATCTTGTGGATGTTGTCGAGGTCGATCGCCGACACCACCGCCTTCTCCGGCACGTTGGTGAACAGCGCGATCTTGCGGCGCTCGCCGGCCGGCAGCGGCTTCTCGCTGCGGCACATCAGCACGTCCGGCTGGATGCCGATCCCGCGCAGCTCCTTCACCGAATGCTGGGTGGGCTTGGTCTTGAGCTCGCCGGCGGCCGCGATGTACGGCACCAGGGTCAGGTGCATGAACATCGCCTTGTCCGCGCCGCGCTCGATGCGCAGCTGGCGGATGGCCTCGAGGAACGGCAGCGACTCGATGTCGCCCACGGTGCCGCCGATCTCCACGATGCCCACGTCGAAGCCGGCGGTGGCGGCATCGATGCAGCGCTTGATCTGGTCGGTGACGTGCGGGATCACCTGCACGGTGCCGCCCAGGTAGTCGCCGCGGCGCTCCTTGCGGATCACGGTTTCGTAGATCTTGCCGGTGGTGATGGAGTTGCGCCCGGACAGGCGGGTATTGACGAAGCGCTCGTAGTGGCCGAGGTCGAGGTCGGTTTCGGCGCCGTCGTCGGTGACGTACACCTCGCCGTGCTGGAACGGGCTCATGGTGCCCGGATCGACGTTGAGGTAGGGATCGAGCTTCATCATCGTGACCCGCAGGCCGCGGGCTTCGAGGATGGCCGCGAGCGAGGCGGCGGCGATGCCCTTGCCAAGCGAGGACACCACGCCCCCGGTGACGAACAGCAGGGGCGTATGGGAAACGGGGGACGTCATGGCGGCAGCAGGTCGCTGGAAAGGCGCATTCTAGCGGCAAGCCCGGTGCGCATGCACGCGCCAGGCCCCTGGGCGGGCCGCGCCCCTTGCACGGAACCCATTGATCGGCCTGAAAAAAAACAGACCGCCCGGATCAGGCATCCGGATGCGCGGCATACCAGGCGGCGGCGCCGAGCAGCCCCAGGTCGCCGTGCGCGAGCGCCTGCACCGACACCCGGCGCAGGCTCTCGGAGAGCACGCCCTTGTCGCAGAAACGGCGCATGAAGTCGCCCTCGCGCAGGTGCCGCCGCAGGTGCCCGGTGAGGCCGCCGGCCAGGCACACCGAGCGCGCGCGGAAGACCAGCGCCAGATCGCCGGCGAAACTGCCCAGCCAGGCGCACAGCAGGGCCACGGCCTCGGCGGCGAGGGGATCCTGCCCGGCGTCCGCGGCCGCGACCAGCTCCGCCGGCGTGTTCCAGCGCGGGGACGCATCGCGCAGCGCGCACAGCGCCTGGTACAGCGCCACCAGCCCGGGGCCGGAGAACACCCGCTCGCTGGCCACGTGGCCGAAGCGCGCCTGCAGCCGGCGTACCACCTCCAGCTCCAGCGGCGTGCCTGCCGCGAGCGCGGCCTGCCCCGCCTCGCTGGGCTGCACGACGGTTCGCCCCTCCACCTCTGCCAGCAGCGCTGCGCCCAGGCCGGTTCCCGGCCCGATCAGCAGGACCGGCCGCGGCAGTCCCGTCACGTCACCCAGCGGCTGGAACTGCGCGGGTGGCAGCTGCGGCAATGCCCAGGCCAGCGCCTCGAAATCGTTGATCAGGTATAGCTGCGCGATACCGGCCTCGCGCCGGGTCGCGGCGAGCGAGACCGGCCATGCCAGATTGCCGTTGCGCAGGTCATCGCCCTCCAGCACGCCGGCGATCGCCACCACGCCGACATCCGGAAAGTCGCGCTCGCCGGCGTCGGCGGCCTCGCGGCGGAACTGGCACAGCACGGCCGCGAGGCTGGGAAAGGCTGCGCATTCGTAGCGGCGATGGAAGCCAACGCGGAACCCGTCGTCGGCAAGCTCGACCAGGCCCAGCCGTGCATAGGTGCCGCCGACATCGGCCGCGAGCACGCGCGGCGCGGACGGCGCTGCGGACCCGCCTGCGTCCCTTGCCAACGTCTCGCCCGCGACTGCGGCCATCCCTTGCTCCGAACAACCGCCCGAACGGCGACCGGCCCGGATTGTAGGGGATTGCCGCAGCCGGCCCGGCCTCAGTGCCCAGGATGGCGCTCGCTGAAGGTCGCGCAGACCACGCCCATCGCCGTGCGCCAGCGCGCCAGCAGGGCCGGCGTGGCCTCGGGGTCGGTTTCCGCGATGACCTTGAGCAGGCTGTCGATCCAGTACGGGTACAGCGCCGGATCGACCGGCGCGGGGGCGGGGGGGGGGGGGCCCAAGGCCCACAGCGACGGGGTGCCCCCCGCCCCCCCCCCGCCGGCCCCCGGGCGGAACGCCCC
>CAYYAT010000066.1:0-7659 GCA_964469595.1 uncultured Thermomonas sp. | reverse complement strand
CAGCTGGGCATCGAACGGGACGTGGAAGGTGGCATGGTCGCCTACGATGTTGAGCACCGGCTCCTTTCCCTTGCGCGCGTTGTGCAGGTTGGCAAGGCCGTTGCCGAGGCCGCAGCCCAGATGCAGCAGGGTGGCGGCGGGCTTGCCCGCCATCCGCGCGTAGCCGTCGGCGGCGCCGGTGGCCACGCCCTCGAACAGGGTGAGCACCGCGCGCAGGCGCGGCTCGGCATCCAGCGCGGCGACGAAGTGCATCTCGCTGGTGCCGGGGTTGCTGAAGCAGACCTCGATGCCGGCATCCGCCAGGGTCTTGATCAGGGCGTGGGCGCCGTTCATGCGGGGAGCCTCATGTCTGTTGTCCGGTGTCAGTATCCGCTGGCGATGGCGCGGGCCGCGACGCGCGCGGTGAGGATGCAGCCCGGCAGGAAGGTGCCTTCCAGCGAGCGCTTGCCGCAGGCGCCGCCGCCACCGAAGCCGGCGGCTTCGCCCACGCAGTACAGGCCGGGGATCGGTGCATCGGTGGCATCCAGCACCCGGCTGTGCAGGTCGGTGCGCAGCCCGCCCAGGCTCTTGCGGGTGATCAACTGGACATGGATGGCGATGAACGGCCCGGCGCCCGGCTGCTGCAGCGGCGCGGGCGCGCAGGTGCGCAGGCGATCCGGGCCCCAGCGGCGGGCCTCCAGGATGCGTCGTACCTGCAGGTCGGCCGTCGGATCCGTTCCCGGCGCGAAGTGGGCGTCGAAGGCGTCGACGCTGGCCTGCAGCACCGCCGGGTCGATGTCGTGCGAGCAGGTCAGCGCGTTCATTTTTTCCGCCAGCGCCGGCAGCGTCTCGGCCACCAGAAAATGCGGGCTCTCGCGCTGCATCTGCTGCACCAGGCGGCGATTGCCCAGCAGGGTGTCCAGCAGGAAGCGCAGGAACTGGCGGTCGCGGATGCGCGGATTGTGCTCGGCGCCGGAGATCGCGAATTCCTTGAGCGCGATGCGGCGGTTGAGCAGGTGCCAGGTCCACGGCTTTTCCTGCGCGGCGACCTGCTGGCACAGCCAATGGGTGTCGAATCCGGTCACCAGCGGCTCCGGGCCGATCCGGCGGCCGCTGGCGTCCAGCCACAGCGCCGACTTGCACGGGATCAGCGACAGCCCGTGATCTGGAAAGTGCGGGAACGGATGCGGGATGCCGGCGGCGTAATTCCACATCTCGCCGGCGCGCACGATGCGTGCACCCAGTGCGGCTGCGGCGTGCTGCAGGGCGCCATCCGCGAATGGATGCGCGCCGTTGAGGATCCGCGCCGGCAGCGGACGCTCCGGCGGCCAGTTGCGGCGCAGTTCGGCCGGATCGCCGTTGAGCCCGCCGCTGGCGATGACCACCGCCGCAGCCGCGACCTGCACCGGCGCGCCGCTGGTTTCATCCACCGCCTGCACCCCGGCCATGCGCCCACCAACCTGCTCCAGCGCCAGCACGCGGTGGCGGTGCAGCAGCGCCAGCCGGCCGCCGCTGCCGGCCTCGCGCAGCTCGGCGATCATGCGCAGGGTGAGCGCCAGCGCGGTGCCCCAGACGATGTGGTAGCGCGGCACGCTGTTGCCTTCGCCGGCACGCCCGCGTTCCACCCAGTTCACCGCCGGCATGAACCCGATACCGTGCGCGCGCAGCCAGTCGTGCACGTCGGGCCGCGAGCGTTCGACGTAATGCCGCGCCCAGGCGACCGCGTGGAGGTCGTGCGGATCGAGCTCGCCGAAGCGCATCCAGTCGGCGAACGCGCGCTCGGGCGAATCCTGGATCCGGCGCCGGCGCTGCAGCGGCGTGTCCACCAGCGCCATCCCGCCGAACGCCCAGCGCGCCAGCCCGCCGAAGCGTTGCGGCGTGTCGCGGTCCAGCAGCAGCACCCGCTGCCCGGCGCGCAGCAGTTCGAGCGCGGTCACGATCCCGGCCAGCCCGCCGCCCACCACCACCACGTCTGCCTGCAGCGATGCCATGCTTCCCCCGGGCGCAGTGGCCCGCCGACGATTGCCCCGCCAACGATAGCCGCTCGCGGCGGCGCCGGCGCGCTCAGTGCGGGGCGTAATGCTCCTGCAGCAGGCGTTCGAAGTCGGCCAGCGGCAGCGGCCGCGCGAACAGGTAGCCCTGGAAGCCGTCGCATCCGTGCGCGACCAGGAAATCGCGCTGGGCCGCGGTCTCCACGCCTTCGGCGATCACCTCCAGCGACAGCCCGCGGGCCATGCCGATGATGGTCTGCGCCACCGTGGCATCGTTGCCGTCCTCGGGCAGGCGGCTGACGAAGGTGCGGTCGATCTTGAGCTGGTCCAGCGGCAGCCGCGACAGGTAGGCCAGCGAGGAATAGCCGGTACCGAAATCGTCCAGCGAAATGTGGATGCCCAGCGCGCGCAGCCGCGCCAGCTTGGCGGCCACCCCCTCGAGGTCGCCGAGCAGGGTGGATTCGGTGATCTCCAGCTTGAGCAGCGACGGGTCGGCGCCACTGCGGGCGAGCGCGCGCTCCACGTCCTCCACGAACCCCGGTTGCACGAACTGGCGTGCGCTGACGTTGATCGCCAGCGCCAGTCCGCGCGTGTGCGGCTGGGTGGCCCAGGCCGCCAGCCGCTGGCAGGCGCGCTGCAGCACCCAGTCGCCCAGCGGCAGGATCAGCCCGTTTTCCTCGGCCAGCGGGATGAAGGTATCCGGGCCGACCCGGGTACCGTCCGGCTGGGTGAAGCGCAGCAGCGCCTCGGCGCCGACCGCGCGGCCCTCGCGGTCGATCTGCAGGTGGTAGTGCAGGTCGAGCCCGCCGATGTCGCCGCCGACCGCGCGCAGCAGGTCGTTGGCCAGCGCTTCCTGGCGCTCCAGTGTCTGCACCATCGCCGGATCGAAGCGGGTGACGCGGTCGCGCCCGGCCGCCTTGGCCGCGTACATCGCCAGTTCGGCCTCCTTGATCGCGGTGTCGGCGTGGCCGGTGCCCGGGTGCAGCTCGGTCCAGCCGATGCTGACCGTGATCGCGATCGGCACCGGGCTGCCCAGCCAGAACGGTTCGCGCAGGGCCTGGCGCACGCGTTCGGCGAACTGCGGGACGTAGGTGTCGCAGGCCTCCGGCTCGCGCGAGGTGCACGGCAGCAGGATCGCGAAGGTGCCGCCGCCGAAGCGGCCCAGCACGTCGGCCTCGCCCAGCAGGCCGCGCAGGCGCTGGGCGATGAAGGTCAGCAGCTGGTTGCCGGTGGAATGCCCGCGCAGGTCGTTGACGCGCTTGAAATGGTCGAGGTCGAGCAGCAGCAGCGCGCCGGTGGTGAGCGCCGGGTCGGCCAGCATGTGCTGCAGGCGGTCGCCCAGGAAGCTGCGGTTGGGCAGGTCGGTCAGCGGGTCGAACAGGGCCAGGTGCTCGGCCCGCGCCAGCGCCTCGCGCTCGCTGGTGAGGTCGGTCATCGCGCACACGTAATGCGCCACCCGGCCGGCCTCGTCCGGTACCGCGGACACCTCCAGCCGCACGATCCGCGGCTGGCCCTGCTTGACCGCCACCCACTGCTCGCCCAGCCAGAACGATTCGCGCTGGATCTGCGGCCATAGCCGCTCGAAATCGTCCGCCCCGGGGCGGTGGTTCAGCAGCATCGCCGGGCTGCGCCCGACCACGTCGGCCACCTCGAACCCGGTGAGGATGGTGAAGGCGGCGTTCACCCGCTGGATCACGCCCTCGGCATCCAGCACGACCATCGCCTCCAGGGTCTCGAACGCCACCGCGGCCAGCCGCAGTTCGCTGTCGGCCTGCTTGCGCTGACTGATGTCCTGCGCATACACCACCACGTGCTGGGCCTGGCCATCGGCGTCGTGGGTCACCGAGCAGTCCAGCAGCACCGGGAAGCGGCGGCCGTCGCGGGTGACGTGCTCGGTCTCGGTCAGCGAATGCGGGGCGCGGTTGATGGCCTCGCGCGCCTTCCTGCGTTCCTCCACCAGCTCCGGCGGGTACAGCGCATCCAGCGGCATCCCGGCCATTTCCTCGGCGCTGTAGCCGCGGTCGCGCGCGAACGTGGGGGGCATCGAACACCGCCACCCCGAACGCCGCGCGCTCGAACGCCTGCGCCCACAGCCGCAGGCGCGCCTCGCCCTCGACCCGGTCGGTGATGTCGCGGGCCACGCCCAGCAGCCCCTGCACCCCGCCGTCGGCATCGTGCAGCGGGACCTTGATGATCTCGAAGTGGCGCTGCACGCCAGCCGTCTCCGGCACCGACAGGGTGTAGGTGACGCGCTGGCCGCCGCGCAGCACCTGGACATCGGTATCGTCGGCCAGCGCCAGGTCGGCACCGGGGTAGAGGTCGGCATGGCGCTTGCCGACGACCTCGCCGCGCTGCTTGCCCAGCAGCTGCAGGGTGCGTTCGTTGCAGTCGCGGTAAAGGCCGTCGCGATCCTTCATCCACACCGCATCCGGGCTGGCGTTGAAGATCGCGCGCAGCTTGGCCTGCCCGGCCACCAGCTCGCGGGTGCGGTGGCGCACGCTGCGGCCCAGCGCCCAGATCCACAGCGCCAGCAGTGCCACCACCGCCAGCGCGACCGCCACCCCCAGCCCGGCCCAGTGCAGCCAGCGCTCCAGCGGGTCGGGCGGCGCCAGCCATTTTTTCTTCAGCGCGGCGCGTTCGGCCGGGGTGATGCGCGCCATGCCCTGTTCGATCGTGCGCAGCAGCGCACCGTCGTCCTTGCGCACTGCGCGGTGGAAGGCGCCCTCGTAGAGGACGAAGGCGCGCCGGAACGCCTCCCCGTGGCCGGACTGGTAGAGGAAGTAATTGGCCGGGTATTCCTCGGAGCAGAAGATGCCGAGGTCGCCGGCGATGGCGGCGCGGATCATGTCGCGGTAGCCCGGATATTCGCGCAGGCGCTGCACGCCCAGCTGGCGCAGGCGCTCGGCGCAGGCGTCGCCGCGTTCCACCCCCACCGGCAGGCCCTTGAGCGAGGCGACGTCGTGCACCCCGGGGATGCGGCGGCTGACGTAGATGCCGACCGGCACCGTGGCATAGGGGTCCGAGAACGCGAAGCGCAGCTCCCGCTGCGGAGTGCGGAACAGCATGTCCAGCACGTCGGCATGGCCATCCAGCACGGCGCGCTGGGTGTCCTCCCAGGGCATCGGCAGCAGGTCCACGCGGATGCCGGTATGGCGCTCGAACAGGCGCCAGAGGTCGACCTCGTAGCCTTGCACCGAGCCGTCCGCCTCGACGAAGAAGTACGGCGGGTAGCTGTTGTCGGCGGCGACCCGGATCCGCGCGGGTGGGGCGGCGGTGTCTACCGCAGGGGCCGCGGAAACGGCGGAAGCGAATGCAGCCAGGAGCAGGGACAGGCCGAGGATCGCCACGCCCCGCCGGGCCACGCCTGCACTCATGCCGCGTCCCCGCGAAGATGGGCTGGCGTCGCCCGACGGCACCGGTGTCGTTCCATCCGCAGCGTTATACCGTGCCAACGCGGAAATCGCGGCCATGCCCGCGACGGCCTGCCGCGAACTGTGACCCAGCGCGCACCCGCGGCGGTCAGCGCGCCAGCCCGTCCACCAGCGGCCGCTGGCGCAACCGGCGTCCGGCGGCGTCCTGCAGGCCCTCGGCATGCGCGTGCGGCAGTACCGCCAGCGCCAGCAGGCCGGCGCTGGCGACGCAGCTGCCGATCATCTGGCCGTCCTGGTACACCTCGCTGCCGGCCGCCAGCGGCGCATCGGCCTCCAGCAGCGCCAGCCCGCGCTTGGCCTGGCCCAAAAAGTGGGTGCGCGCCACGATCTCCTGCCCCGGGTAGCAGCCCTTGCTCACGCTGAAGGCGCGCAGCCGTTCCAGCGACAGCTGCTGCGGCGTCCATTGGCCGGCCTGGCCGGGTGGCAGGCGCGGCAGGCCGTGGACGAGGTCGGTGGCATTCCAGCGGGCGAGGGCGTCTGCGTCCTCCACTGCGTCGCAGGGGCCGAGGAGCAGGGTGCGCGCCGCGCCGGCGCCGCCCATGTCCAGCGCGATGCGCGCATCGTCCAGCCGCGCGAAGCGGTTGCCTGCGGCCGCTGCCGGCGGATCGAAGCGCGCCGCGGCGGGGATGTCCGGGATCGACAGCACGACCTTGCTGCGGAACACGTAGCGCCGCAGCGCGTCCGCCAGCGCGGCGGGATCGGCGTCCGGCAGCAGCAGCCACAGGGTCTGCGCATCCAGCCGCAGCAGGGCGAACAGCGCGGTCAACCGGCCCTTTGCGGTCAGCCAGCCGCTCCACTGCCACTGGCCATCGTCCAGCGCGGCCACGTCGTTCATGAACTGGGCCTGCGCGAACGCCACCGCGTCGCGCCCGGCCAGCGCCAGAACGCGCGTGGAAGGCAGGCGGAATTCGCGGACTGGAGCGGCTTGCGGCTTGTCGTGCATCGGCTTGCGGACGTAAACTTGCGGAATCGTGAATCCGTCGATCATAGGTCAACCCCCCGCCATGCCGGAGCCCGTGCCCGTCGCGCCCGACCCGGCACCCGCCGTCCCGCATGATCCAGCCACGCCTCCCGACCGTATAGCGGTCGTGGAAATCGGCGGTCGCGGTGGCCCGGATCCCACGCGCTACGGCGACTGGGAAAAGAACGGCCGCTGCATCGATTTCTGATCCTTTCGTCACGCGGCCTTGGCCGCCCAGCCCGGAGAATGCACCGTCATGGCTGCTTCCGATTCCGAACCGCGCCTCCGCGAACGTCCGCTCTCCCCGCACCTGCAGGTCTACCGCTGGCAGGCGCAGATGGCGTCCTCCATCCTTCACCGCGCCACCGGCATGATTCTGGCGATCGGCGCGCTGGCCTTCGTGTACGGCCTGATGGCGCTGGCCGGCGGCGCGCAGCGCTGGACTGCGTTCGCCGACTGCCTGGGCTCGCCGCTGGGGCGGGTGCTGATGGCTGGCTTCAGCTGGGCCCTGGCCTATCACCTCATCAACGGCATCCGCCATCTGTTGCAGGATGGCGGCCTGGGGTTTGCGGTTCCCGATTTCGTCCGTAACAGCTGGATCTCCATCGTCGGCAGCGTCGTGCTGGCGGCGCTGGGCTGGATGGTGGTGCTGTCGCACTGGGGGCAGGCATGAACGCGCGCGGCAAGGACATGCAAACGCCGCTGAAGCGCGCCCGCGGGCTGGGCGCGGCGAAGGACGGCACCGGCCACTTCATCTGGCAGCGCATCACCGCGATCGCCACCGGCCTGTCCGGCCTGTGGCTGCTGGGCATGCTGCTGACCCTGCGCAGCGCCGATTACATGGTGATGCACGCGCTGGTGGCCGATCCGGTCAATGCCATGGTGCTGGTGGCGTTCCTGCTGGGCATGTTCTGGCACGCGCGCCTGGGCCTGCAGGTGATCGTCGAGGACTACGTGCACACCCCGCTGGCCGCCACCCTGGCGCAGCTGGCCATCCTTTTCGTCTGCGCGCTGGCGGCCATTGCCGGCGTGCTCGCGGTGCTGCGCATCGCGCTTGGGAGCTGATCTCCGATGCCTGCCTACAAGATCCAGGAACACAAGTTCGACATGGTGGTGGTGGGGGCCGGCGGCGCCGGCCTGCGCGCCACCTTCGGCCTGGCCCAGAAGGGCCTGCAGACCGCCTGCATCAGCAAGGTCTTCCCCACCCGCAGCCACACCGTGGCGGCGCAGGGTGGCATCTCGGCCGCGCTGGGCAACATGGGCGAGGACGACTGGCGCTACCACTTCTACGACACCA
>CAYYAT010000065.1:2890-7689 GCA_964469595.1 uncultured Thermomonas sp. | reverse complement strand
CCCAGATGGACGAGGGCACCCAGCAGAACGCCGCGCTGGTGGAGCAGGCCAGCGCCTCGGCCGAGAGCATGCGCCAGCAGGCCGCCGCACTGGTGGACGCAGTGGCGGCCTTCCGGCTGGCGCAAGGCAACGGTGCACGCAAGCCCGCCGCCAGCAAGCTGGCCGTCGCCCGCAGCAGTGCGGATGACAAGATCAGCTCGTTCGAGGACATGATCGAACGCCATGCCCAGTGGAAGCTGCGCCTGAAGACTTATCTGCAGAACAAGGGCGAGGATCTGGATGCCGCCGACGTCACCGACGATTCAGCCTGCAGGCTGGGCGAATGGCTGCATGGCCCGGGCCAGCAGGTGCAGCACCTGCCGGAGTTCCAGCACCTGCTGGAGCACCACAAGCGCTTCCACACGGTGGCCGGCAAGGTGATCCAGGAGCACCAGCGCGGCCGCACCGCCCAGGCCCAGGCCCTGCTGGACGGCGAGTTCACCCGCGAGACCCAGGCCACCGTCACCGCCATCCGCGCCCTGCGCGATGCGGTGGAAGGCAAGCGTCGCCCGGCAGCGCCTCCGGCCCGCCGCGCGGCCGCCGCCCCGGTCGCGGCCACGCCCATCAAGCGCAGTGCCAGCAGCACCGCCGGCGACCAGCACTGGCAGGAGTTCTGAACCCCGATGGCCGCGGGCGGTGCCGACGCTGCTCCGCCCCTGCCGTCCCTGTCGCATGATCCCGCCGCCGATGCTGCGCCGATGACCCTCACCTCCCCCGCCATCGCCGCCCCATCCGAGATCGACGCCAGCCGCCAGGAGCCGACCCTGCTTCCCGCCGGCCGGTTCGACGACCTGCTGGCACTGGCGCGGACCCTGCTCGGGATGCCAATGGCCGCGGTGGTGGCGGTCAGCGCCGATCGTCACTCCGTGATCGCCCAGCAGGGGCTGGAGGCCGGCTGCACGCCGCTGGCGCGCGACCATCTGTTCGTGCGCTGCTGGGAGCAGCACGCGCCGCTGCTGGTACTGCCGGAGCTGCCGGGCAGCCCGCACTGCCCGATCCGCGCGCATGCCGGCATCGCCCTGCAGGATGCGCAGGGGCGCCGCATCGGCCTGCTGGCGGTGTGCGACCGCCAGCCGCGCGCGCGCCCCTCGGACGAGCAGCTGCAGGCGCTGGCGCAGCTGGGCCGGCTGGCTGCCACCCTGCTGCAGCAGGAAGCGGCGAACCGCCACTCCACCATCGTCGCCCAGGCCGGGCAGCACGCGCAGGAAGCCGTGCTGGTGGCCGATCGCCACGGTGGCATCCGCTGGTGCAATCCCGCCGCCGAGCGTCTGTTCGGCACCGCCCTGCGCGGCCAGCAACTCCGCCAGCTGATTCCGCTGCGCCTGCAGCCGGACCAGGACGCGGCGCGCGACTGGCTGGGCGGCACCGGCGGCGATCGCCTGCAGCTGCGCGTCGTTGCCACCGACGGCAGCCTGCGCCTGCTGGACGCCACCCGCTCGCCGTGGCAGCACGGGCATGCGCACGGCACCACCCTGATCCTGCACGACATCACCGAAGCCGCCCACCAGCGCGCCATGCTCGACCGCCTGGCCCACTTCGACCCGCTGACCGGGTTGCCCAACCGCAATGCCCTGCTGGCCGCGCTAGAGGCCAACCCGGATTGGGGCGTGGCGCTGGTCGGAATCGACCGCTTCAAGTGGATCAACGACGGCCTCGGCCATGCGCTGGGCGACCGCGTGCTACAGGCCTTCGCGGAGCGCCTGCAGGCACGCGCGGATGCCGCGATGTGCCTGGCGCGGGTGGAGGGCGATGTGTTCGCGATCGCCTGCGCGGATGCGCGCCTGCGCGGCACGGATGACGGTGATGGCCACGCGGACGTGCACGACGCGGTCAACCACAGCGCGCTGCTGGCGGACTGGCTGCACCACCTGCAGCAGCCGATGCGGGTGCGCGGCCACGAGATCCACGTCGAGGCCAGCGCCGGGCTGGCGCTGCGCGCGGACGTGCGCGGCGGCGGCGACCTGCTGGCCTGCGCCGACCTTGCGCTGTACCGCGCGAAAGCCGCCGGTGGCCGCCAGCTGTGCCGCTACCGCCCGGCGATGCGCGCCGATGCGCTGGCGCGCCGCGACCTCGACCTCGACCTGCGCCGCGCGTTCGCGCAGGGCGAGTTCGAGCTGCACTACCAGCCGCAGGTGGAGCTGGCCAGCGGGCGCATCTGCGGCGCGGAGGCGCTGCTGCGCTGGCGCCATCCGGTGCGCGGGCTGGTCCCGGCCTACGAATTCATCGACCTGCTGGTGCGCAGCCCGCTGGGCGCCGAGGTCGGCGCCTGGGTGCTGCGCCGCGCCTGCGAGGATGCGGTGGCCTGGCCCGACAGCGGGCTGTCGGTCAGCATCAACCTGTTCCCGGCGCAGCTGCGCGAGGAGCTGGTGCCACAGGTGCTGCAGGCGCTGGCCGACTCCGGGCTGCCGGCGCAGCGGCTGGAGCTGGAGATCACCGAGACCATCGCCTTCACCCACGACAGCGAGGCCGCGGCGACCCTGGCCAGCCTGCGCGCGCATGGGGTCAACCTTGCGTTCGACGATTTCGGCACCGGCTATGCCTCGTTGTCGATGCTGCATCGCTTCAAGATCGACCGGGTCAAGATCGACCGCAGCTTCGTGGACGGCATGCTGCGGAACAACGAGGACGCCGCGATCGTGCGCTGGACGGTGATGCTGGCGCGCGCGCTGGGGCTGCGGGTGGTAGCCGAAGGCGTGGAGCACCCCGAGCAGGCGCATTCGCTGCGCGAGCTCGGCTGCGACGAGGCCCAGGGCTATCTGTACGCGCAGGCGCTGGATGCCAGCGCCCTGCTGGAACGGCTGCACGCGCAGTCGCCGGGGGTGGGCCATGCTTGAACGCGGCAGCCCGCGCGCCACCAGCGGCGAACGCGACTCCGTCGGGTTCGAATTCAACGAACGCGATTTCCGCCGGGTGTGCAAGATGATCTATGCGCGTGCCGGCATCCACCTAGCCGAGCACAAGCGCGACATGGTGTACAGCCGCCTGTCGCGGCGGCTGCGCGCGCACGGGTTCGCGCGCTTCTGCGACTACCTGGACTTCGTCGAGGCCGAGCCGGCCGCCGAGGAACAGGCCTTCATCAACGCGCTCACCACCAATCTCACCGCCTTCTTCCGCGAGGCACACCACTTCGACGCCCTGCGCGACCAGCTGCGCGCGGTGCCGCGCGGCGCGGTGGTGGACATCTGGTGCTGCGCCGCCTCCACCGGCGAGGAGCCGTGGTCGCTGGCGATCACCGCCTGCGAGGCCTTCGCCAGCGATACCCCGCCGGTGCGGATCCTGGCCACCGACATCGACACCAGCGCGCTGGCCAGCGCCGCGCGCGGCGAGTACGGGATCGAGCGCATCACCGACCTGTCGGCCGAGCGCAAGCGCCGCTTCTTCCTGCGCGGCACCGGCCCGTACGAGGGGCTGGCCCGGGTCAAGCCGTTCCTGCGCCAGCTGGTGGAGTTCCGCCAGCTCAACCTGCTGGCGCCGGACTACGGGCTGCACCAGCAGTTCCTCGCGGTGTTCTGCCGCAACGTGATGATCTATTTCGACAAGCCCACCCAGTACGAAGTGCTGCGCAAGGTGGTACCGCTGCTGGCTCCCGGCGGGCGCTTCTACGCCGGGCATTCGGAGAGCTTCGCGCACGCGCTGGACCTGGTGCAGCCGTGCGGGCGCACCATCTACCGGGCAACCCGGGAGGCGCGATGAACGCCCCCGCGCAGCATGGCGCCGCCACCCGCCGGATGCCGGCGGGCAGCTACTACGACCCGGCGCTGGACACCGACGTCATCAAGCTGCTGCCGGCCGACTGGCGGGTGGCCTCGGAGGACGTGGCGCTGGCCACCGTGCTCGGCTCCTGCGTGGCCGCCTGCATGTACGACCCGCTGGCGAAGGTCGGCGGGATGAACCATTTCATGCTGCCGGATGCCGCCCCCGGCGACGGCAGCGCCCGCTACGGCGCGCACGCGATGGAGCTGCTGATCAACGGCATGCTCAAGCAGGGCGCCGCGCGCGCGCGCCTGCAGGCCAAGGTGTTCGGCGGCGGCAACGTGCTGCCGGGCATGACCATCGACCCGATCGGCACCCGCAACGCCAACTTCGTCATCAGCTACCTGAAGGCCGAGGGCATCCCGGTCCAGGCCCAGGACCTGGGCGGCGTGCAGCCGCGCAAGGTGGTGTTTTTCGTTCGGACCGGACGTACGCTGGTCAAACGCCTGCCCGCGGCCGGCGAGATCGCGCGGATCGAGCGCGACTACCGCAGCCGGCTGGCGCAGACCCCCGTGGCCGGCTCCGTGGAGTTGTTCTGATGGCCATCCAGTCCCCCCAGCGCCCCGGCCGGGTGCGCGTGCTGATCATCGACGACTCGGCGCTGGTGCGCCAGGTGCTCAGCGACATCCTGTCCGAAGATCCCATGATCGAGGTGGTGGGCACCGCCGCCGATCCGCTGATCGCGCGCGACAAGATCAAGCAGCTCAATCCCGACGTGCTCACCCTCGACGTCGAGATGCCGCGCATGGACGGGCTGACTTTCCTGCAAAACCTGATGCGGCTGCGGCCGATGCCGGTGGTGATGGTGTCTTCGCTGACCGAGGCCGGCGCGCAGGTGACCCTGGACGCGCTGGCCCTGGGCGCGGTGGATTTCGTCACCAAGCCCAAGCTCGACATCCAGCGCGGCCTGACCGGCTACGGCCAGGACCTGCGCGAGAAGGTCAAGCAGGCCGCGCGCGCGCGGGTGGCGCGCCTGCAGCCCGCCGGCGCGCCGGCGCAGCCCAGCG